>JAOAPH010000191.1 GCA_025462835.1 Candidatus Angelobacter sp.
GAGGCAGGGAAACCGATCGCGGTCATCTGTCACGGGCCCTGGCTGCTGGTTTCCTCCGGATTAGTGCGGGGACGGAAGCTTACCAGTTGGCCCAGCATCCGATATGACATCCAGAACGCCGGCGGCACCTGGGAAGACCGCGAAGTGCTTCGCGACAACAACTGGGTGAGCAGCCGAAAGCCCGATGATATTCCTGCGTTTAATCGCGAGATGATTTCGTTGTTTGCGGAAAAGGTGAAGACCGTTAAGAGGGCTGCTTAACTACCGCTTGCGCATGGTGACAAACGCGTCATTGACGTTGATGTCCGCCATCTCTTTATCGGAAATGTTGTCGACATCAACGTGCTTGGGACGCAGCGGCCCGGCGGGCATACTCGCGAGAGAAGTGTTGCCTTCATAACGTGTGCGCGCTTCCACCAACTTGCGGATATTCGCCGGACTAAGCGTCTGCTGCTGGCCCAATTGTTGGGTGACCAGCATGATCTTTGCGAAGTGCTCAACGGCTTCGGTCTTCAAATACGCTTGCAGCAGATTGCTTCCGTAAGTGACCGTACCATGGTTCGCCAGCAGCATAGCGTCATAGTCATGCACATAAGGCAGCAACGAGGCACTCAGTTCGGGAGTGCCGGTGGTGCCATATTCTGCGAGCGGAACTGCTCCTAGGCTGACAATCACTTCTGAACAGATTGGTTGGTCCAGGGCGATTCCCGCGGATGCGAAGCCCGTGGCCGTGACCGGATGCGAGTGGACGACGGCGTGAATGTCAGGGCGGATGCGGTAGATCGTTAGGTGCATGGCGATTTCACTGGAGACGTTTTTCTCGCCCTCCAGCTTGTTGCCTTGCATGTCCACTTTCACCATGTCACTGGGCTGCATCATCCCTTTGCTGACGGATGTCGGCGTGGCCAGCACGGTGTTTGAATCGAGCCGCACGGAGAGATTGCCGTCGCATGCGGAGACGAATCCCTGCTGGTGGATGAGGCGTCCAAAGTGGACTAGATCCTCGCGGTGCTGAAATTCCGCTCTCATTGGTGGCACCTATCCTACCCTAGCTTCTCTCACAGTCCAATCATTTTGCGCGTTGTCCGGTTCCGCAGCGGGACTAAAGCCTAACCCAATGGTCAAATATGAACATACGCCACCTCTATAATGATGCGGAGTGCTAGTCAGCGAGTTTCATTACAATTTGCCTCCTGAACGGATCGCCCAGCATCCATTGGCGGACCGAGCCGCCTCCCGGATGTTGCATCTTGAGCGCAAGAGCGGGGAATTTTCCGACCGCGCATTCCGCGATCTCCCGTCCTTACTGCGCGGCGACGACTTGCTGGTATTCAACAACACCCGCGTCTTTCCTGCTCGTCTGTTTGGAAAACGGAGCGGAAGCCATGCCCAGCCGGTCAGCCCAAAGAATCCGGCCGCCAGGGAATTCCTGCAAGGACAAGTGGAAGTCCTGCTCACCAAAGAACTTGGAAACGGCGAGTGGGAGGCGCTGGTCCGTCCCGGCAGAAAGATCGGCGTTGGTGAGCGGCTATTTTTCGGCGAGGCTCACGATTTGGAAGCCGAGGTCATCGCCCGCAGCGAATTCGGGGAACGTACGCTGCGGTTTCAAAGCCGCAATAGCGACTTCTTCGCCAACCTCGACCGTCTGGGAGAGGTTCCCCTGCCGCCGTATGTCGGTCGCGCGGTCGCGCCGGAAGACTGCGAGCGCTATCAGACAGTCTTCGCCAAAGACCGTGGATCTGCTGCCGCACCCACCGCCGGACTCCATTTCACACCGCAGATTCTGGAAGAGATCCGCAAGCGGGGTATCGAAACCGCTGAGATCACGCTGCATGTTGGCCTAGGTACATTCCAGCCCGTTCGCCACGAACGCGTGGAAGATAACAAGCTGCATGCTGAGCGCTACGAGGTCTCTGCCGATGCGGCTGAAAAGATCAATTGCGCCAAAGCTGCAGGCCGCCGCATCGTTGCCGTGGGAACAACTACCGTGCGGACATTGGAGTTCGTCGCTTCGCAATCTGCGGGAAAAGTTACTGCCGGCTCAGGCGAGGCCGAAATTTTTATCTATCCCGGATTCCAATTCCAAGTGATTGACGCACTGCTTACGAATTTCCATTTACCGGAATCCACGCTGCTGATGCTGGTCTGCGCCTTCGCCGGACGGGAAAAGGTATTGCGCGCCTACGAACACGCGGTCAAGGAAGGATATCGATTCTTTTCGTACGGGGACTGCATGTTTGTGGACTGAAAAGCCCTGCACCACAGAGACACAGAGGAAGAGGCGTGTGGGTGGACCATTATCTAAACCCTGTTTTTCTTGATCCGCGGAAATCGGCGTTCATCCGCGGCCAAAGCTTTTGTCCTTCTCTGCGACTCTGTGTCTCTGTGGTGAACCGGTTTTGCTAAACTTTACTGTTGGCCACTAAGAAAAAATCCGCTCAGTCACCATCCGCCGCTGAACCTGCGACACAGAACTCCGCCGTCGCGGAAGCTGCGTTGCGTCCGCAGACAGGCGACAAGAACCGCGTCTTCCTCATCGACGCGATGTCCTTCATCTTTCGCGCCTATCACGCCATGGCGCGGCAACGACCGATGTCGACAAAGACCGGCATTCCCACGGCAGCGACATACGTCTTCGTAAACATGCTGAACAAATTGCGGCAGGATTTTTCGCCACAGTACCTGGCTGCGGTTTACGACCTTTCCGGCCCCACATTTCGCGACGAGCAAGCCAAAGGGCTTACGTCTGTCCAGAAGTTCGACATCAAGACGCAGCAATTTCAGAAGGTCGAATACCTCGGCTACAAAGCCAATCGCAAGGAAATGCCCCCGGACCTCGCGCAGCAGGTGCCATATATCAGCCGCGCGCTTCAGGCCTACCGTATTCCCATTCTCTCCAGCCAGGGATTTGAGGCCGATGACGTTCTTGGAACACTCGCCCGCCAGGCCGCGGAGCAGGGACACGAAGTCTTCGTCGTCTCCAGTGACAAGGACATGCTGCAACTGGTGAACGACCACATCTGCATTCTCAACCCGCCGAAGGACAACCTGATCTGCGATGCGGCGAAAGTCGAAGAGATCGTCGGCGTGCCGCCCAAGCAAGTCATCGATGTGATGGCATTGCGTGGCGATTCGATCGACAACATTCCCGGTGCTCCCGGTATCGGCGACAAGGGTTCGGTGGAGATCATCAAGCGATTCGGTTCAGTGGAGCAGGCGCTCGACCGCGCGGCGGAGATCGAAAAGAAGTCTTATCGCGAATCGCTGCAGAACAATCGCGAGACGGTCCTGCTGAGCAAGCAGCTTGTGACCATCGATTGCGATGTCCCCATAGAATTGAATCTTGAAGAGATGCGAGCGCAAGAGCCGGACGTCGCCGCCTGCCAGGCGCTGTTCAAGGAACTCGAGTTCACTACGCTATTGCGGTCGGTGCTGCCCGCCGCCGCGCCCGTGGATATGGGCGAAGTTGATTACGGTGAACTCAAGAGCGCGGAGGAGTTAAAGGACCTTCTCGCCATCGCGGCGCAAAATGAATTTGGATTGGCTGTTGCCTTCGAGTTGCCGG
>JAOAPH010000196.1 GCA_025462835.1 Candidatus Angelobacter sp.
AATAGACCGAGTTGTATGCGGACCCGTTCGGATCTCGCGGAAACATCAACAGTTCGCCGTCCACGTCGAACGCTTCATCCACCGCGCGGATCAGTCCGTCTGCGATGATGTGCGACACCCGCGGAACTCGTGCGGCCGCAACGTGCTGCCATTGCTTTTTCAAATCAGGGTGCCGCTGCGTCGCCTCTTCCAAAGTTGCCTGCGTCGCGATCGACTGCACCCTCAAAATTTCTGTCGTGGCCACGACCGGCGCGCGATCGCCGCCGACGATGCTGCTCACCTGCGACAGGATGTCGCTCATCTGCTGTCCGCCCAGGAACGCGCGTTGGATCACACCATTCAAGTCCGCCGCCGACTTCTTCGAAAGATTGGTGATCAGATCCGCCGCATAGCCCTGCGCGATTACCAGGCGATCGGTGGCAATGTGCCCCAGCGCGAGCTCACCGAGCGGCTCGCTCACCAACTGCGTGCCGATCCGCGCCGCCTGCGCCTGCAGCAGATTCACCTGATGAGAAGCGTCAGTCGCAAATTTCCCCATCGCCTGGTCGATCGAGAATCTCAACTGCTTCAACTGCGCCGCTTGAAATCCCTGCGGATTCAAAGTCGCAACCTGTCCGGCAATTCTTGTGCGCGCTTCGTCGAGCAGCTCCATCACCGTCTTGCGAGCCGCTGGAGTCAGAGCGCGCGATTGCTTGATCAGCTCTGCCACCTTCGCCGCGAATTTTGCCTGGTCCGTCACGCGCTAAAGACCTTTCCCTGGGAGATCCGGTACCGGCATCCACTCGGACACTCCAACGTCGGACTCAGCGTCAATGGCGAGTCCGTAACGATCGTGTGTCCATCTGCCATACACGTCTTGCCGCATATCGGGCAGAGCAGAATCACGGTGCGCTTGTCGTCCAACCGCGTGAACACGTAATCGCCCGGCTGTTTCAAACTCTCGCGGTCCGCTTTGCATGCGACGACCAGGCTGAGCGGGAGATGTGGCGTGATTGCAAAACTCACTGGACCGCACCTCCCGCTGGCTGTGGCGCAGTCCCTTGTGGTAACTGCTTCATCGCGTCAGCCAGGTTCTGCTGCGGATTCGCATTGTTAATTTCATTCGAATGCTTCAGCTCCAGCTCTGCTTGCGCGAGCTGGTATTCGTCATCCGAATCGACGTCGACGCCAACCTGCTGCAACATCACATGCAGTGACTTCGCCGCAGTCTCTCCACGGATCCAGCCGCGATCTTCAGCCATGGCCAATGCCATTGCGGTCGTCTGCATGATCGTCGCCGCGCGGGTAATGTCTTTAATAGATAGATCTGGAACCGTGAGCTGCACCGGATAGCTGCCTTCGGGCAAAACGCCTTTGTTGACCGCCTGGTCAAGCACAAACGCCAGAACTCTCCTCATGATGCGCTTGAGCTTGTTCTGCCAATCAGTAAGCTTCTTCCCAGTCGGCCCTTCCATCTCCTGAGCCGTTGACTTGTTACTGTCCACAGGATCCGCGAAGAACCATGCCGGCAATCCCGCGCCGCCAAGCCCGTAGAGCTTCACCATGCGGGCGCCTTCGCTCATGTCCGCGCCTTTGAAGTCTGGAGTCACCGCGCTAACTTTTACCGAGTCGCTGTGTACCAGCGTCTGCCCCTGCTTCGGCGGATTCTTTGTCACCTTGCGCTGGATCTCTTCCACCTTCTTGTCATCAGCGCCGGTTACCGTCCACTCCCAGATGTATTGATTGAGGAAGCGGATCTTGTCGGCGAAATCGAAAACCATCTGGTCGAATACATCGATCCAGTCAGCCAGGCTGAACAATTCGCTGATGCCGCGGCTCGAAGCTTGCGCTGCATTGATCTTGAAATAGAAGCAGTCGCCAATCAGCTGACCGAAAGTTTCCGAGTTTGGATCTTCGTCGCGCCGGATGATCTGCAGCTTTCGCTGCTGCGCCTCTCCAACTTTCTGTTTCAGGCGAACTGCTACCGGAATCGCCAACTCCTGCCGGCCGTCCGATGCAGTCAGCGTCCCGTACTCGATCGCGTCAATGTCGATCGGGTCGATGTTGCCCAGGCGGACCGAACCGTCCACGGAATTCACAAAGACCGGAATGCAAAGCTCACCGAAGATGCACAGCTCATTCGACCAGGAGCCGATGCGCTCTTCCATGTTGTTAACTTCGTCGCCCCAAAAATCGTCGATCACCGCGGTCGCGCTCTCGTCTTCGCAACTCGCCTTGAATCCTTCGCCGACTGTGTAGCTAGTGATGATCTCGACGATTCGTTTTCCGAACGGCGTCGTTACAGCCAGGAAAAAGCACACCTGCTGCATGCGCTCCTGCATCAGCGGATTGAGATCTCGCATGGTGCTCTTCGAAGTGATGCGGCGGAACCTTGCATCTTCTACATCCCCGCCGAGAGCGAAGAGTGCAGGATTCACGGCCGCTGCGACTTTCGTCACGGCCGCATCCGCCTGGCGCTGATCTTCCGCGCGTCGTGCGTCCGCGAGATCCAGCATCACCATGCCCGCGCGCTCTTCAGCCGGCACAGATCGATTGCGATTCAAATTGAGGAGTGTTAGCGGAATAAGCTCCTCCGTTCTTGCGCCAGTCCGCTCTGCACCATTTCGTCCTGGACAACGTTTCCAATGCGCGACATCTCGCTCATCATGCCGCGTCGCTCCGGAGCAACCACTCCGGCAGATGCGACTGCGAAAGACGGATCCCCGATCATGCCCGCTGCTAATGCCGACATCGCCTTCGCCCAAAATCTATCCGCGTGCGCATACATTTTTTTCTTTGGTCCCGCTGAGACGCCTGTCTCTACTTCAATCCGTGGGGCATCGAACTTGACGCCGGTCGACGTAGCCTCGCGCTTGATTGCGAGGAGCTCTTGTCGGATCTGCGGGTCTCGCGGAATACGGAAGCGCTGGCGCTCCAATTCCTTTTTCATGAGGAGCGCCATCTCCGTCTTGATTCGAACGCCCTTGTCAGTGGATCCGGCGAAATTTACACCCATCATCTTCGCGCGATGCTTCGCATCGAAATAGTCATAGAGACCACTTCCGATTCCCGTTGAATCAATCGCCACGCGGTCGCACATCTTGATATAGGGATCGAGCAGCTCCGCCTGGCCGGGCTTTCCGTCCTTGCCGAAGAATGGCATCGCATGCAGCACGATGATTGCGCGCGTCCACGCGATGTCGCCGATGTGTTCGTCGATCCACATCACCGTTTGGTCGTGATGACGGGCGACGTCAATTCCCGCAGTGAGTCTCCCGCTCTGCACCCATCCCGCAGGAAATTCAGTAGTCGCGTTATCATCTTCGGCCGCTGCAATCAATTCCAGCGAGAGCCATGCTCCGAGGGCTTTCAGGAACACACACAGGAATTCTTGCGAGAAGAGCGCATCGTCTTTAAAGAGATTGCGCATTGACCTTTCGGAGATAGGGCACCCTTCAGCGATGGCTCTGTGAACATCTACCCAATGCCAGGACCAGTCTTCGTTGCGAACAGGATTACTCGACGGCTCAACGCCTTCCGAGAGCCCAAACTCTTTAGCCAGGTCAAAGAACTTTCCTTGCTCCCCGTTCGGAGTGGAAAGGACGCGCAACTTGTGACCGAGCGCTACTTGTCGAGCGACCGCCGCCCAGATCGCGTAAGAATCAGGCGCGTGCGCGAACTCGTCGAGGATTGCATTGCCTGGATAACCTCGCGCCGTGCGCGGGTTCGCGGGCAGCGCGATGATCCGGCCGCCATTTGCAAACTGGATCCGCTGTACAAGGATGTCGGACGCGCCCATCTCGTCTGCAAACTCTTCTTCGTAGTACTCCGACACAGCGCCAATCGCTTTCACGCTCTTCGCTGCCATGTCTACAAATTCGACGGAGTTGGGTTTCGATGCGCTCAGAACGGTCCAAGTGCTGCCGCGCTCGATGCAGTCCAGGATTGCTTCGATTCCGGTACCGAACGAGAAGCCAATACGCGCGGACTTCACCGCGCCTTTGAACAGAGAGCTGTCATCCACCCAGCGTTGCTGATACGGCCTAAGCTGGATTACCGGTGGAAGCGCTTCGCTGAACTGGCGGGAG
>JAOAPH010000201.1 GCA_025462835.1 Candidatus Angelobacter sp.
CCAGCGCCGAGCCGATCTGGATGATCGGACCTTCGCGGCCCACCGCAGCGCCGCTGCCGATCGATAGCGCCGAGGCCAGCGCTTTGACGATCGCCACCTTGCCGCGGATGTTGCCGTGCTTGTAGAAGACCGCGTCCATCACCTCGGGAACGCCGTGTCCCTTGGCCTCCGGCGCAAAGCGTTTGACGATATAGACGACGAGGAGGCCACCAATCACCGGCGAGAAAAACACCCAGTCGCCAAAGCGGCTCGGCGCCTCAGCGATATTGGCATCGTAGACGAAGCTCAGCTTGCCGTTATAAGAGGCGTTGTGCACGAACCCGATCAGCGCCCGGAAAGCGACCGCGCCGAGGCCGGTCATCACCCCGATAAATAGCGCAAGCCCGCACAGCGTGAGAAGGCTGACTTTCCTCTCGTCCCTCGATCTCGGACTTTGGATCTGGGGCAATTCAGGGGTTTTAGAGGCGGAGGCAGCTATTTCGGTCATCGGGCTTGTAACTCATGGCGTTGTTCAATGGTGCTGAAACGACCGAAAATCATATTCGGGAAGCTGCAAGTTGTCGTTGATCTCCCTGCCGATGGCAAGCGTGGCCAGCCCGGGAATCGCAAATGCCCTTATCACTTGATTGCGGAAACCAAGGCCCCATCGGGTCTTCGGTGCAAAAGCGCCGGCGAAGCGTTCACCTCCTCGCTGTTTCATTTCAATGAAGGGGCGCAGGCTCGCTTCATAATTGTAGAAGGCTTGCTGATATCGCCCGCCCGCCTCGGCGAGCTCTCCCGCCAGCACGTAGGCCGAGATCATCGCCGATGCAGAACCCTGTCCGGCCAGCGGGGAGACGCAGAAGGCAGCATCCCCGATGAGGGCGACGCGCCCCTTTGACCAGTTTCTCATCCTGATCCGACTGACGCGATCGAAATAAAGTTCGGTTGCGCGATCCAGTTCTGCCAGGACCGCCGGGCATTCCCACCTGCCGGCGGCGTATTTTCTGTGCAACATGGCCTTCTGCTGATCGAGCGTCGAAGGCAACCGATCGCCGTCGACTGCAAAAACGAACAAGAACAGCGGTTGGTCATCGCGCAGCGTAAAACGCCCGACCATCCTTCCCGGTTGTCCGTACATCAGATACACATCTTCGTCGCGCGGCCGAAAACCACGGGCCTCGAATGCGGCGACGATGTAGCCGAGGGTTTTCTCGAGCTGCTGCGACGCGCCAAAAGTAAGTTTGCGAACGGCCGAGTGCAGGCCATCGGCACCGATCGCGATGTCGAAATGACGTTCGCCGGAATGCTTCAATTGAACCCCCACGCAGTCGGGCTGCTCCTTAAGGCCGACAATCTCGTCGTCGAAAACGACTTCTGCGGTGTCCTTGATTTTTTCGAACAGCAAACGCGAAAGCTCGCTTCGGGGGAGCGTCACGTAACGCCCACCGGTCAACTCCGTGAAGAGCTTGGTTCCAAAGCCTGCTGCACGCCGGCCACGATCGTTCACGATCCGCAGTTCCTGCACTTTGTAGCCAACGCGAGTGATCTCGGCGATCATCCCCCTGCGCTCAGCAATGTCGTAGCCAAGACCCCAGAAGTCGATCACATAACCGCCGCTGCACAGCGCAGGCGCGCGCTCAACTGGCGTCGGCTCGAAGCCGGCTGCTTTGCGCCAGAACCCGAGTGTTGGTCCGGCGATGCCGGTCCCCGAGATTGAGACTGTTTTCATTGCGGAAGAACAATTCGACATGGAACTGGTTCAAGTTTTTAAGTCCGACCTGCAATATAATCAAACTGCCGAATTACCCGTAGGATTTGCTCGGCGCAACTGGAATGCGTCCTTGCCCAATCGCCCGCTTGAAGTACCTTTGAGACATTCCGACGAACCACGAAAGGTCGGCCTGTGGAGAGACCGGAAATGAGCAGACGACCGTCAAAAGGATGTGATTGTCCCGAGCGGGACGACGGATGATTGACAAAGTCTGGCAGAAGTAACTTCCAACCAGCACGAGATCACAAACGCGTTAAACACGATCAAAAACCCGTTGATATCTGGTTGCACGAGGCTTGATCTCATTCCTCGGTGGACGGCCACGCTGCGTCGGTCTACATCCCGCAGGTGCCGGGAGGCGGCCAGCGTAAGGAGTGGAGATGGAGCCGCGCTACCGGAAAAACCTGAATGTTCTTCTGCCTTGCTTCGTCGTGGTCGGCACCATGTTCGGGCTGGTGGCCTATGCGCCAGAACTGTACCGCGCATTCTGCGGCGCAACCGGATACGGAGGGACGACGCAGCGGGCGTATTCCGACCCGACTGCCACCTCCGATAAGACTGTGACGGTTGCGTTCGACAGCAACGTCGCGCCGGACTTGCCGTGGCGGTTCGAACCGGAACAGCGCTCCGTGACGGTTCACCTCGGTGAACAAAAGCTCGTATTCTTCACAGCCGAGAATCTCAGCAACGAGTCGATCGTCGGGCACGCGACGTTTAACGTCACGCCGGAGACGAGCGGCATCTATTTCAACAAGATTCAATGCTTCTGTTTCAACGAGGAGCGCCTCGACCCGCATCAGAAAGTCGAAATGCCCGTAGTGTTCTATGTCGATCCGGCATTTGCAAAAGATTCCGACAACGCCCACGTCGACACGATCACGCTCAGCTATACGTTGTTGCGCTCGGTAAACCCCGATCAGGCCAAGAACCTTTCGCGGTTCGAGGCTAACGCCGCGCCGGATGCAGTCCATGGAGAGCAGCTTTTCACCGAACGCTGCACCGCCTGTCACGCGATGGACAGCAACAAGACCGGACCAATGCTGGGCGGCGTGTTCGGCCGCAAGGCCGGCTCCGCTGCCGGCTACCATTATTCGCAGGCGCTAAAGAGCGCCGCTCTCACTTGGTCTACGGACAGTCTCGATCAGTGGCTGGCCGATCCCAAGAAATTTGTGCCCGGCGCACGAATGCCGGTTCGCGTGCTCGATGCACCGTCTCGCCACGACATTGTCGCTTACCTGCAAAAGGCAGGTCGGGAGCGTAACGACCGGACCGGTTCGAACGCACCCATATCAGGCGGAGAATACTAGCTTGGCACTCAGGCAAACGCGACGGATATAGCGCTGCATCCGTCCTTGACCATCATGACGATGGCGCCCTTGCTACGATTTTTGTCGCCTCACGCAGGGTCGGGAACAACTTTCATCCAGTCCTCTGTTAAGGGATGATCAGACCTGGCTCGGAAGCGGCCCGAGGTCCTGTCCAGCCTGCGGAATCACCTTGGGAAGGGCGTGCAGCGGGCCAATGAGGTTAGTCCGGCCAAATGGCGCTTGGCCGCCAACTGAGGCGGGCCGGTTACATCCCGCCGAACTCAGATCATTTTTACGGGACGATGGCTGCCCTAGCACAACTATTGCATTGCCTGATCGAGTGGGTCGCGTGTCCAATGGACCCATGTGCTGAGCCTGATTCGCAGGATCGGGGCAGCGCAGCCAATAAGCCGAAGGGCGACCCGTGCAACCGAGCCGCCCTTCTAATTCAAATCTGACCACGACGTGCGCCGCAGTGCAGCCCCTTGAACGGAATCGTTATACTACCTTAGGACAAATTGTCCAGCACGTCATGGTCGTAAATCACTGGAGATTACGACCTTGCAGCAGCATTTCGACTTGATCCCGCATCTGGTCCACGGTGGGATCATCTATCAGCGCCCTAAAGACGGCTACATTAACGCCACTGCCATGTGCCAAGCGGCATCGCGCCAGTTTGGACATTATCGAGAGAACAAGACTACCCGCGAGTTTCTTGCCGCGCTTTCGGCCGCTATCGGAATTCCGATAACGGAATTAGTACAATCACTTACGGGCGGCGATCCGCTGTTTCAGGGAACTTGGGTTCATCCACAGGTCGCGATTCACTTGGGCCAATGGGTGTCACCAGCCTTCGCAGTTCAGGTTTCGCAGTGGGTTTACGATTGGATGTCGGGGTCAGCTCCCGCGTCTGTCGCCGATGCCGTGCCCTATCATTTGCGACGGTATGTGGCCAACCAGCCCAATGTGCCAGTCGCACATTTTTCGGTACTAACCGAAATGACTCAGATGCTGATCGCGCCGATGGAAATCATGGGTTACACGCTGCCCGAATCTTTATTGCTGGACATCTCTCAGGGCCGAATGTATTGCAAATGGCTTCGCGACAAGTACGGCATCGATACAGACGCACTGCCCACTTATGCCCACGTTTACGAAGACGGGCGACGTGTGCCGGCAAAGGCTTATCCCGAAAACCTTCTACCGGATTTTCGCAAGCATTTCAGGGAAGAGTGGCTCCCAAACCGTGCCATCGAGTATTTTCGGCGGCGTGATGGAGAGGCTCTGCAATTTCTGCCCAAGCTGATCGCGGCTAACAAACCCAAAAAGCTGAATTGAGAAAAAGAGCCCTCCCCAACCGGCGGGCTCCCTTCAATCCGCGATATGCCGCTGCCAATATCCGGTGAAATCCACCGACCTGCCCGCAGGATGGGCAAACCGGGGCGCCATCGGTATCGGCCCAGCGGAGCTTGCGAAAGGCCAATTCGGCCTCCTCAAGCGTCATGCGGAAGACCTGAGCGAGGCTCAGGGTCTTCCGCTTTGCTAGGTTTGGCAGGGTGTCAACAACTATCTATCATATTCGTTAGGTCGCGAATTCGATAGGAGATGCCATGGCCATACCCAAGGCTGAGAAGGAATGGGGAGAACGTGCCAGCGCCTTCCTTAAAGCGGAAATGAAAAAAGCCGATGTAACCTATGCCGAGCTTGCCAAGCGGCTGAAAAAGCACGGTCTAAAGGAGACGGAGGCCGGGATCACAATGAAGCTGAAACGGGGGACGTTCGCAGCGACGTTCTTTCTAGCGTGCATTGCGGCGATGGAATTGGAGGGCGTGTTGCTGGATGATATTTAGCTTGCAGGCGATGCCGGCCATACTTCAATTTTGATGATGGTTGGTGGCTGCTTTGCTTGGCCGCACTTCAATGACAGTCTCTAGCTCGCATGCCTGAAGTGAAGGAGTGATATTTTCAAGAACGGTCGCCATATCTGCGGACGGATAGACTACGTGTATTCCATGAAGATTAGATTCTGGGAGTGGATGGATCACTTCATCCACGGGCCACCCGTCTGCGGAAAATTCTAGTCGCATTGTTTCTGCGATTTGCGCCGAATTTTTATCGTCGAGAAAAGCATGAATCTCGACTCTATCTTTCCTATTGCCGTGAATCACCGCCTTCGCCTGGAGGCGCGTTAAAACCCTTGGAAATGGTGGTTTTTTTCCGATTCGTTCGGCTAATACGCTTAACATCAAGCCTATTTTTCTAGGACCATCCAGCGCAACCGCCCTTGATACAGGGGATAAATCAACGCCGGCTGCACTCAGGTCGTCTTTTAAGGAAACCACTTGAGGCCAATAAAATTTTAAAAATCTATCTCGGGTTTCGGCGTTCCGCGCCATGAGTTTTTGTCTGAATTTTTCTGGTCCAGCAGGGTCGTTGTTAATTGCGGCGAGAAAGTTTTGAGCTATTGCTTCCTGCATCCATTGGTTGATCTGGCCCTCTCTGGCAAATGTGAAGTCCAGCAATTCTTGAGTTAATGTATCCGTGCGTCGCTTGAGTGCACCCCGGCCAGATGAGTCATGCGAATCTTCCAATTTCATCTGGCTTGGCCAGAAATACCAAGCAGCGCCGCCGCAAAATATGAGCGCGCCAAGCACCATTGCGATTATTGGACCCCTCACCGCCCTTCGCTTCCCCTCTGTGTGGCTGGAAACTAATGCTACCACGGCAATTGTACCCAAAAACACACCTATACCGCCCCAAAAAAGAACGGCAGACGTCCAAGGGCCGAAATGGAAGTACTCAGGGGCGGCCATCATCGCCACACCAAATGCCGGGCCAGCGACCCATCCGCCTGAAAGTGCAATGTGTCTGTCGGTGTTGAGCATGCGGACCATCCTGAAGATGGTCCCGGCCTAGCGCAAGACTTGTGGCGTTTGCGCCATAATACCGCTTCAAAGCGGATATCCGTCGACGCCGAACTTATTGGTTCACGCACTGATGTGAGGCGACACGACCTGCTCACTGCCCGACGGGCAAATCAGTGACTTGCGCGGCTGATCTGCCTGTCCAGCCTCTTTTGCAAAAATATTTCTGTTTTTCCGAATTCCAAATCAGAACTATATGATTCGCCATCCCGTCCCACTCAGAGGGGCGTTGCGCAACGTCACCAGCGCGGGGCGGGCTGCGGTGGACGCGGATGGCGCTCCTGACGAGGGCGCCTGAGGCGGACGG
>JAOAPH010000212.1 GCA_025462835.1 Candidatus Angelobacter sp.
CTTCGTAGGGCGGGATCTCCGTTTGCAAAGCTTCTGAGCGCGATGTCCACGCGCGTTTGATCATGCTGAATGAGCTGTACAGCAGAAAGCAGATGAACAGCAGTGCGATCGTGCGTCGATCGACGTACCCAGCGATGATGGCGGCGACGGCTGCGCCGATAGTTGTCGACAATTCCAAAATCATGCCCAGGCGAATGTCGGTGACGTGTCGCTCGACATTAAGGGAAGAAGTGGCCGTCGATGTAGCGATGACCGTGACAAGGCTGATGCCGATGGCTTGATGGATGGGAAGATGGAAGTAGATCGCCAGCAGCGGCGTAATGATCACGCCTCCGCCGACTCCGGCGAGTGCACCGAACACTCCGGTCGCACAACCGAGTGCCATCAAGATCAGGATTGCGCTTACGGTCATTAGTTTTCGGGTGGAACGGGTTGACTCAGATTTAATACAGCCGGTTCGTCGCTCTCTGCCTTGAGGACGAATCCTACTGCACCCAATACCACCGCGGCCGCCACTAGCATCATCGGCGTGATGAATTCCTGCAAAATGAGCGCGCCCTCCGCAATCGCGACAAACGGCACCACCAGATTGATGGTTGAGACCTGGTAAGCGTGCATGTGTCGCAGCAGCCAGTAGAACACAGCGAACGCGATTGCTGACCCGAATGTTGCCAGAAAAATCAGCGCGGCGACGGAGGATTGCGTCCATCGACTCGGTTCATTGCTTTCCATGATGACGCTCGCTATTCCAAGAAAAGCGGCGCCGATGATGAGCTGCAATCCGGTAGCGACGACGGGATGAATATTGGACGCGTGTTGCTTCGCGTAGATTGACGAGAACGAACTGAAGAGTACAGCGACGAGCACCGCCGTCCCGCCGAGAAGAGTATGAACCGATGCGCGAAGATCTACTTCGAAGAGCATGGCGATACCAGCGATTGCAACCAGCATGCTGTAAATTGCGGCGCGAGGCACGGGCTTGCCGGTGATGGAGGGCGTTAGCAATGCAACGCAGAGCGGCAATGATGAGTAGAGGACGGCGGTCACGGAAGAGGTGATGTGCTGCTCGGCCCAGAATAGGAGTCCGTAGGGCAGAGCCATCATCGTGATGCCAAGGATTGCGATGGCCCGCCATTCGCGGCGATTCGCCGGCAATGGAAGTTTTTGCGCGACACCGACGACGAGCAGGATAGCTGCTGCAATCACGAATCGGACAGCAGCAGCGCGGAAGGGCGGCACATCGCGGACGACGACGCGAATCGCCAGCCAAGTGCTGCCCCAAATGGCGCAGCATAATGCGAAGGCGAGATAGTGCCTGGTCGAGATGGGTTCTGATTGCGCCGTCATACTGCTGGTTTAACAACACCCTCCCCCCTCCCCCCTTTTTCGCTCGATATATTGGAATCAGCAGCTTAGAGGGTGTTTGTTTTTTCGATATATTGAAATCAACAACTTAGGGAAGGCTTTCTTCCTCGATATATTGTTTACAAAGACTTAGCAAGCTAAATATCTTAAAGTTAACTTGTGAGTACATAGAATAACAATTTGGGATGGGGTGTGTCAAGGGAGAATGTGAATCGCGGGTTGAACAACTAGCCCTAACGCACGGCTGAAGCCGTGCCCTTCTACAAAAGGCAAAACTGGATTACCTCAGGGGCTAAAGCCCAAAATCTTTAAGAATCGTGCGGCGCGGCTAAAGCCGTGCCCTCTCAAAACACAGACGTGTCGCTTTGCTGCGCTCCGGTCGGGATGACAAAAAGGCAGTTTCGAGTTTCGCGTTTCGAGTTTCGCGTTTCAAAGGCAAAGACAAACACGGATTTAGTCGCAAAGACTTGCGTCCGAAGTGGAAAGGCCGGCCAAAGTCTGGCCGGCCCTTTTTTTCCTGACGGATCTATTTATTGAACTTGCGGCGCACACTACCCGCGGCAGCGACAAGTCCAGTTCCCAGAAGCATGAAGCTGGCGGGTTCTGGTACTGGCGAGGTAGCTCCCTCCGTGTATTGAAAATTGGGGCCGATGAAAGCTATCCGGTTGGGACCGGCAGCGAAGGTGGAGGTACCAGAGTTGGGATTTGTCGGGTCAAAGGGGGAATTGGAGTTAAACCAGAGCTGTCCACCATTAAAAGTTATTCCCGAGTTCATCGTCAAAGCCGCATTTCCGAAGTCGCCAGCCTGGAAGAGATCTGAACTGTTTTGGTTGTAATACCCGGCGACGATCCATGTGCCCGCGGAAAGAGTAAACGGAGAGCTTAAGGTGCCCCAAGCGAAGCCATTCGCATCGCCGGCAGTCCCTGCCGATAAATTAAGGGACGCCAATAAATTTCCGCTGGTATTAAAGATTCCCACAAAGTGGCCGTCGTTCAAAGTGCCAGAACTCGCCCAGAGGCCAAGTTCGGTCACGTTGATATCGTTTGAATTAGTAAACCGATACCCAGACAGGTCATAGTTGCTGTGTCCTGATGGCGTACCGGACAAGGAGATTATGGCGATATCGTCCGCCCAGGCGACAGTGGAGAAGACAAGCAGGACAGCAAGAAGCAATCTAATTTTCACGTGATTCATCCTCTTTGGTCCGTTTATCTTCGTGCCTCGAGCCCAGACCCTATCAGCTCTAACGCAATTTGGACTCCAATGGCTAATGGTGAAGAGAAAAGACTTAGTCCCGAGGCTTCGTGGGCGATGTGCAAACCGTTGCGACTTTGAGCAGGTCTTTTGTCGCGATTGTTACAACAGGCAGTTTCTAGTTTCTAGTTCAAGGGCTTGCCTCAGGGGGCTAAAGCCAAAAACTCAGCGACTCTTTCTTGTGAGCGGACCGACTCGCAAGAATCTGGGAATGATGTGTCAAGGGGAAATTGGGTTGCTGAGCACGAGTAAGCCCACCTGTAAAGAGGACACAGCTGGGGCACCCGGCAAGGGTCGATTCCTATCCGCAGAGTTCGCGGACGTTTTTCCAGCTTAGATTGAATTTACCGCGTTCGGTGGTGCCGTCGTCAAAGTGAAGTTCGTAGTGGCCAGATGCGCCCTCCCCGTCCTCGAAACTGGTGAATGTTACTGTGCCTGAAGTTGCCGCTTCGCAGTTGTCGGATTTGCGGCAGCGGAATGCGCTGCCCGTTTGCTGGTCCTTCAAGTCAAAGGTCAGCGGCCTGGGCAATGGAGCTTGGAGAGAGCGATAGACCGAGATCTGCAGACGCGGAGCTGTATCAGCAGCATTGGCGGTTTGGGTTAAAGTGAGCGCGACGGCGGGGCCGTCCCACGGAGCGCAGGACCTATGAATTGCGCCGAATGAATATTCACTGTTGTGATTGGTAGCTGTGTCGCGCATTGTATCTGTGCAGGAGTTCTTAATGCATTGCGCAAGAAATGGGATCGGGGAGCAGGCGGGACCGGGCTGCTGAGTACGACATTCGTTTCTGACCTGAGCTTGCAGCGCAAGCAATTGCTTCTCTTTCGACGACAAGAGCGGGGCCCTGTTCGTGACAATGGGAGCAGCGCAAGAGTCAGCGCCATAGTAGTGCCCGGTGCAATCGGAATCAACGCGACAGGACTTGGGCAGCGTCGCCAGAAAATTTTCCAGCGAGTTCTTGGCGGCGTTGCAGTCGGCGGTAAGAGCCAATGCGGCCATAAAAACGAAAGAAAGCATATTGCACCTCTAGTGAAGAACGGGACATAGCTGGATTCTTGCAGAAATATTTTGCGCTGCCATTCTAAAGGCTCTTCTACAAAAGGCAAAACTGGATCACCGCAGGGGCTAAAGCCCAAATCTTTAAAGCTCGTACGGCACGGCTGAAGCCGTGCCCTTTCAAAGCACAAACGAATCCCTTCGCTGCGCTCCGGTCGGGATGACAAGGGGCAGTTTCTCGTTTCTAGTTTCTGGTTTCTAGTTCAAAGACAAGAGCAAAGGCTTACCTCAGGGGCTGAAGCCCATGTTGCAGCTCCATAAATGCAGGCCTAAAGGCCTGCCCCACCCGCTTAGAGGTTCTTGGTAAAGAAAACGCGCGGCTGAAGTCCCTTCGACTGCGCACGGCTGAAGCCGTGCTCTTCTACAAAAGGCAAAACTGGATTACCTCAGGGGCGAAGCCCAAATCTATAAAGCTCGTACGGCACGGCTGAAGCCGTGCCCTTTCAAAGCACATTCGTGTGGCGCGGCTGAAACCGTGCCCTCTTAAAACAGGCCTAAAGGCCTGCGCCACCCGCAATGAGGAACGGGCGGAGCGAGCTTCGTTACGCGATGTTTTCCTCGGCATCGAATTTAAGCAGTTCGATGCGGGGATATTCGTCGGGAAGGAAAATAGAAAACACGGTTCCTGAACTGGAACCGCTGGTTGAACTTCTGACTCGAACTGTTCCGCTATGCTTTTGGATGATGGACGAACTCACCCACAACCCGAGTCCGGTGCCGGTTGTGCCTTTGGTGCTGAAGAACGGTTCAAACAATCGTCTCTTCGCCTGCGGCGAGATACCGGTGCCAGTGTCGGCAATCAGCACCCTCACTCCCCGACGACGTCCGTTCAGCAATTCCGACGCATTCTTCACTCGCAGCTTCAATGTTCCCCCAAAGCGCATAGCGTCAATGGAATTTGCGATCAAGTTGGCGAAGACCTGCCGCAATTCTCCGGAGAGAGCTACCACTGGCAAAATATCTTCATACTGCCTCTCCACAGATATGCCGCACGATTTCAGGCGCTGGCGATAAAGGGACAAGACTGAATCGAGGACTTCAGAGACTTTGATCGAAGTGGGACTAGTGGACTGGCGATGGAAGCGCAAAGTATGGGAAGCGATATCCGAGACGCGCGCCAGCTCCTCTGATGCCATGTCGGCATATTTTTTTATGTCCGGCATGGAGTTGCTGGTCTGGATCAAGTACAAAAGATTGGTAACGGCTTCGAGAGGATTGTTGATCTCATGAGCAATGCTGGCGGCCAGCCGCCCTGCCACGGCGAGTTTTTCAGATTGCCGCAACGCGCCTTCGGCAAGTTTTTGTTTTTCCAGTTGGTCGCGAACCTGGTACTGGCGCATCCGCGTACGGAGCGCGATCTTTACCGTGCTAATCAGGGTTTCAGGACGGATGGGCCTCTCCAGCAGCAGGATGTTTCCCAGAGGCTCGCGCAATTCACTGCGCTTATGCGTGGATAAACTGACCATGCCGGGAAAGGTCAACAGCACCAGGGGAAAATCAGACCACGCAGGTTGTTTGCAGGTTAATTCCTTGAAGCTCTGCACCAGGGCCGGGTTCAGGGCTTCTTCCGCCAGGATCATGGCTCCAGTGGGATGAGCGAGCTGCGCAACTGCTTCCTGAACGTCAGAGCATGCTTCACAAGTGATCTCGGCATTACGAAGCACCCTGCAAATGAGTTCAGCATCGCGCCCCGAGGGAGCAACAACGAGCACCCGCAAATCGTCGGCTGTGAGATTGGACATGGGGGTCAGCTCGCCAGTGCTCCCCTTTTACCTAAAAACTTTGGCACTCCTGTTAACACCCCTTCGAATTCTTGCAACGGTCCCCCAATGCGAACCTCTCCATTGCCGAAGACTAATTCGCGAATGGTACGTTCGTGCCTTCCACTTCTCTTTTTTACTACGGAGATGGCCTGCTTGATCTCTCCTGCAGCCTCAAAGTACCGGAAGAGGAGAACTGTGTCTGCTAGATAGCTGACATCCACAGGAGTGTTCATATTGGAGCCGATGAACCCGTGCTGGGCTAATGTGACCAGGGTAGCGATGCCTTGCTGGTTTAGGAAAGAAAGCAGCTCGTGCATTTGCATATTGAGAAAGGTCTCACCGGGCATTGAATTCATGAAGCCATTCAAGCTGTCAATGACAACCACTTTGCACTTGTTGTTTTCTACTTGCGCCCTTACCCGATGAACGAACTCCCCGGGAGATAGTTCTGCAGGATCGACTTGCTGAACGCAAACCTTACCCGACTTGATATGCCTGCGCAGGTCCATATTCAGCCCGGCTGCACGGTTCAACAATGTCTCAAGATTTTCGTCGAAGGCAAAGATAGCCGCTGTATCGCCACGCTCGGCTGCCGAAAGCACATACCGTGCTGCAATGGTTGATTTGCCGCAACCCGCCGGGCCCATCAACAGCGTGCTGGTGCCGGTATCAATGCCGCCACCCAGCAAAGCATCCAGTTCCTTCAATCCACTTGGAACAACCGTCGGCTTGGAGTCATGATTGTGTTCCGAGGCGATCAGGCGCGGATAGACGACTACGCCACCGTGCTGAATGCTGTAATCATGAAAGCCCTCGCGAAAACGCGAGCCTCGGAGTTTTCTGATCTCCAGCCTTCTTCTTTTAATGCCGAAGTCGCGTTCCAAAGACTGCAACATGATCACTCCATGTGCAATGCTCTGAAGTTGCAAGTCAGCTGTCTCGGAGGTGCGATCGTCGAGCAGGAGAACGGTAGAGTTGCGACCGGAAAAGTATTTCTTCAGGCCAAGTATCTGGCGACGATATCGCAGCGGATCTCGCGCGAGCATTCGCAATTCAGAAAGAGAATCGAAAACAACGCGCCGGGGACGAATCTCATCCACTTGCTTCAGGACTGAACTGGTGGTGTCCGCGAGTTCAACCTCGGAAGGATGGAAGACGGTGTATTGGGCCTCAGGATGGATCTCTTCCGACTGGGGAGCCATTTCAAAAATGGGAACCCCTTCCATCGACCACCCGTGTGACCGGGCAACACCCAGCAGTTCATATTTGGATTCTGAAAGGGTGACATACAAGGCCTTCTCACCGCGTTTGACGCCCTCTAACAGAAACTGAAGCGCAATCGTGGTCTTGCCGGTTCCAGGATCTCCTTCAAGTAGGTACAGGTGCCCGTCGGGTAAGCCGCCGTTGAGAATGTCATCGAGCCCTTCAATCCCGGTTCTCGCCCTTTTATCAGTCTGCGCAGAATCCGCAATGACTGAACCGTTACTGTTCATCGAATCTCTCTCCTTTTGGGGTACGCGCGCCGGAGGACTTTGCGGCATTTGGCTGGAAATCGAGATTACCCACTGCGATAGAAGTTCGATGAGCTCAGGCGAGAACAGGTTGCCAAAAATGGGGCAGGTTGGCGCACAGACGACGCGTCCCGGAAAGGGGAGCAATAAAAAGAGCCGCTGAAATCAGCGGCTCACTTGTTGCATTAATTTTCGAACTAGCGTCTTCCGCGACCACCGCCGCCCCCACCACCTGGGCGTCCGCCACGACCACCGCGTCCACCACCGGGGCCGCCGCGTCCACGGCCACCACCACCGCTTGGACGTCCGCCGCGATCACCGCGTCCTGCACCGGCTCCGGCGCTTGCGCCAGCGCCTTCAACGCGGTTGAAGTTGGGCTCGCCTTCGACAGGTTCTGCGTCAGGGAAATCGCCGCCACCTTCAATGGTCATGCCTTCTTCCACTGGTTCGCCGTTTTCGGCGGCCATCTTGGCGCGCTGCTCTTTCAAAATCGCCTTGCGGGAAAGCTTAATGCGGTTGCCTTCCATCGAAAGCACTTTGACCAGGATCTGATCGCCTTCGTTCAACTCGTCCTTCACTTCATTGACGCGATGTTCCGCGATCTCACTGATGTGAAGCAAGCCGTCAGTTCCAGGGAATATCTCGACGAATGCGCCGAACTCGGCGAGGCGAACAACCTTGCCGAGGTAGGTCTTGCCGACTTCCGGCGTGGCTGTGATGTCGCCGATGATCTGGAGAGCCTGCGCCAATGCGGCTTCGTCGTTGGAAGCAACGTTGACCTTGCCGGAATCTTCGACATCGATCTTCACGCCCGTGCGCTCGACGATGCTGCGAATCATCTTGCCGCCGGGGCCGATGAGATCGCGGATCTTGTCGACGGGAATTTGCAGAGTGTGGATACGGGGCGCGAACTTGGACATTTCTTCGCGTCCGCCGGCGATGACTTTTTCCATCTTGTCGAGGATGAATAGACGTCCGCGACGTGCCTGCTCCATGGCTTCACGCATGATCTGGCTGGTAAGGCCGGAGATCTTGATGTCCATTTGCAAGGCGGTAATGCCTTCGCGCGTACCGGCAACCTTGAAATCCATATCGCCGTAATGATCTTCGGCACCGGCGATGTCAGTAAGGATGGCGTATGCATCGCCTTCCTTCACCAATCCCATAGCGACTCCGGCGACCGGAGCCTTCAACGGAACGCCTGCATCCATCAACGAGAGTGACGCTCCGCAGATGGAAGCCATTGACGATGATCCGTTCGATTCCAGAATGTCAGAGACGACACGCATGGTGTACGGCCACTCTTCACCAGGTAGAACGGCGCTGATGGCGCGCTCAGCAAGAGCACCGTGTCCGATCTCGCGGCGGCCTACGCCGGTCATGCGCCCAGTCTCGCCCACCGAGAACGGCGGGAAGTTGTAGTGCAGCATGAAATTCTTTCTGTATTCACCCTGATATCGCTCAATGCGCTGAACATCGTCGGAAGTGCCGAGAGTGGTGGTTACCAGCGCCTGGGTCTCGCCGCGAGTAAACAGGGCAGAGCCGTGGGTGCGGGGAAGAACACTAGTCTCGATCGTGATCTGGCGGATCTCATCGAAGGCTCGGCTATCGGGACGACGACGGTCTTTGGTGACCTGCTCGCGGAAGAGATTTTCGCGAAGCATGTCAAAGTACTTGCCAAACTTCGTGCGTCCGGCTACGTCTTCTTCAGGAATCGCGTTCTTGCCCTCTTTCTTCAGGGCCTTGATCTTTGCATAGCTTTCTTCCTTAGGATATTTCTTGGTGTCGCAGGCGTCAGCAAGCTTGTCCCAATACTTGGAGCGGATGTCCTTGTAGTAGGCTTCGTCGAACTCGGCGGGGACTACTTCCCTCTTGGTCTTGCCAGTCTTCTTAGCGAGGTCAGTGATGGCCGCGACAATCTTCTTGATTTCGTTGTGCGCGAACTCAATGGCTCCCAATGTGGTCTCTTCGCTAACGCCCTTCGCGCCGGCTTCTACCATGACGAGTCCATCGGCAGTTCCGACAACCATGATGTTCACGGTGCTCACGGCCATTTCCGCGTAAGTGGGATTGACGATGAAATTGCCTTCGACTTGTCCTACGCGCACGGCTCCAACCGGACCGTTGAACGGGATATCGGAAAGCGTCAATGCGGCGCTGGCGCCGTTGATGGCGGCAACGTCGGGATCGTTTTCGGTGTCGGCGGAGAGAACGAGGGAGATGATCTGGGTTTCATTCCGGAAAGTTTCCGGGAACAGCGGGCGGATAGGACGGTCGATCATGCGGCAGACGAGAATCTCGCGCTCGCTAGGACGGCCTTCACGCTTGATGAATCCACCGGGGATGCGTCCGCCGGCGTAAGTGTATTCGCGGTAGTCAACGGTGAGGGGGAAGAAGTCAATGCCTTCACGCGGTTCCGGATTGGAACAAGCAGTGGTGAGGACTACGTTATCGCCAATGCGGATCACAACAGATCCGTGCGCCTGCTTGGCCAGTTTTCCGGTTTCAATACTGATGGACTTGCCACCTGCCAGTTGGACAGTGGTTTCTTGCTTCATGATTTCCTCTTTTCTATTTGGAGAGCGCCAATCCACCCCAACAAGCTGCGCTTGTCGGGGGCCCCGGGTACAACCGAGACAGGAATGCAGACGATTGGCTGAAGGAACGATTGCGTTCGGATGGCTGAATCAGGCATTTCCGTTGCTGGGAACTTTAACTGCCAGGCGCGAGAGATGGTGAAAAAAATCTGCATGGCGGGAGACGAGAAAGAGTCCTCCCGCGATGCCAATACAAACCGCCAACTATTTTTGCAAGCTGGAGTTATTTGCGGATGCCGAGCTTCTGAATGACGTCTTTGTAAGACTCGGAATCGTGGCTCTTGAGGTAGTCAAGCAGGCGACGACGTCTGCTGACCATCATGAGAAGACCGCGTCTAGACGCGTGGTCCTTCTGATGGGACTTGAAATGTTCGGTCAATTCGCCGATCCGTTCGCTCAGAACTGCAATCTGAACCTGTGGGCTACCGGTGTCCGTAGGATGCGTACGGTATTGGCTGATAACGCTCTGTTTTCTCTCGCTGGCTAGCACTGAAGCTGATGCACTCCTAGTCTTTTGCGTTCGTTTATGTCCTAAAAAGAGTAACACGGCGGGGGTGGAAAGGGCAAAGAGGGGCGGGGGCGTCAGGACAGGTCATCGCCCGGAGTGCCCCGCTTGCGCTGGCGTGCCTTCTTGTAATCATAGTTGGGATTGAAGTCAAATTGTTCCGAACAAATCGATAATCTCGAGCTGCTTCTTGCGAAGCTCTATTTCGGCTTCGGAGATTTCTCTTTCGCGTTTTGGTGGTTGGCTTTCTGTCATTCGTCTCTATTTTACAGCGTACTTACCTCAGCGGCTAAAGCCGATCAGGTATTCGGAATCGTGCGGCACGGCTGAAGCCGTGCCCTCTCAAAGCAAGCTGGACCATGTGGACCTGAGACTGAGCCATTTTTGGCAATCATGCAGCTTCTTTGCGAGTCGGCTTGGCTGGTTGCAACTGTTCAAACGTACATTGCTTCGGGCTCTTATCCGGACGCCAGCGGAGGAACTTGGTGCCGTGGCGGAATCGGCCGCCGGCAAAGTGGTCGTATTGCACTTCGCAGACCAGCTCAGGACGAAGGGGTTCCCACTCGGTTGAGCGAGGATTCGCATGCGACCAGCGGCTGGGGCCTCCAGGAGCTTTGCCCGTGAAGCCGGGTTTTTGAATCAGTGGAACAAGCTTCTTGACCAGATCTTTCCGCTGCTCCGCTGTGAAGCCGGAACAGAACCCGACGTGGTCGAGTTCACCGGCCTCGTTGTAGAGGCCGAGAAGGATGGATCCTACGCCGGCATTCTTCTTCGTTGCATAACGGAAGCCGCCGATCACGCAGTCGGCCGTGCGGAGGCGTTTTACCTTGACCATGGCATCGCGGTCACCGGAGTGATATGGCTCGTCTTTCAACTTGGCCACCACTCCGTCGCATCCAAATGCAGCCAGCTCGGTCATCCACTTTTCGGCTTCGGCGTGAGAGCCGGAACTCGGGGCGAGGCGCATCATCTGCTTGGCAGCACTAGGCTGGACTGCGTCGCGAAAAAATTTGCTCAGGATCGCCTTACGGCCTTGCAACGGAAGTTCGGTGAGCAGGGCCCCTTCTGCGTCAACGAGCAGATCGAAGATAAAAATCTGTGCAGGCGTTTCCCTGCTAAGGCGTTTAATGCGCGATTCGGCTGGATGGATGCGCTGGAGCAACGCGTTGAAGTCCAGATGTCCCGCGGCTTCAATCACAATCTCGCTGTCGAGGACAAAACGATCCGCATTGACTTTCAGAAGCGCGTCCACCAGCTCGGGAAAGTATCGGGTCAGCGGCTGACCACTCTTCGACTGCAGCACGACTGAATCTCCATCTCGAAACGCGATGCAGCGGAATCCGTCCCACTTGGGTTCATAGAGCCATTGATCGCCAGTGGGAATTGCCTTTGCGGTTCTCGCCTCCATGGGCGGGAATGGAGGTTGAATGGGCAGATTTAGTTTTGGATACTCAAACGGTTGCTCGGCTGCGGATTGCGCGTTTACATCAAGGGAGGAATTATCTTTGGGCTTGCGGGGCAAAACTCTCACCTTCCCTCAACCCTCTACACGGGAGGGTGTGCCCGGTAAGATGAGGCACCCGCAACTCTATGCTGCATGCACGGCTTCAGCCGTCTCGTCCGGGATGAACACGCTGAACGTGGTTCCTGGACGGCCGCTATCCTGACAGCTGCGCAGGCTCATGCTGCCGCCGTGCTTCTGCACGATCCCATGACTCACCCATAATCCTAAGCCGGTTCCCTTTTCGCCCTTGGTGGAAAAGAATGGTTCAAAGATCTTCCTTCGGTGTTCGGCGGGGATACCGCCGCCGTTGTCGGATATTAATACTCTGACGCCGGTGCGCACGGGGGACCGCCAATCTCTCGATCGCGATACTTTGATCGAGATCGCCCCCTTTGGATTGTTTCCAATCGCATCGAGAGCATTGACGACGAGATTCGAAAAAACCTGGCGCATCTCGCCGGGGAAGGCCTTCACCGCGGGCACCTGGGCAAAGTATCTGGTTACCTTGGCGTTACTTTCTTCGATCTTGCGCGAATAGAGTCCCAGCACGTCATCGATCACTTCTCCCAGATTGACTGGGACCGGCGACGTCGATTCGCGATAGAAGCCGAGTGTCTGCCGGACGATGTGGACGACGCGGGCAAGTTCATGCTGTGCCATGTCCACCAGCTTTTTCGGTTCCGATCCTACCGCGGAACTTGATGCCAGCAAGTAGAGGATGTTGGTGACTGACTCCAGAGGGTTGTTGATCTCATGCGCAATGGTGGCGGCGAGCCGTCCTACGCTGGCCAGCTTTTCACTGGTTCGCAATGCCTCTTCCGCCCTGCGGCTCTCGGTGATGTCATAGGCGGTAGTGACTGCGGCGATGATCCTGCCCTTAAGGTCGTAGACCGGAGCAGCGCTGATGCGCAATGTACCTCGATCGCCATCTGCGCGGTTGTAGTGAATCTCCTGCTGCTCCAGAACTTCACCGTGCTCGATGGCTTTCGACAGCGCAGCTCCCTGAAGGGTGCTGAGCAATGGCGAGTTCTCGCCCGACGCATCTCCAGTCGACGATCCGGACTGTTCACTGAGTGCATTCAGTTGCCGGTTCATCAGCAGGACCTTGCCGGAACTCTCAATGATGGCCACGCCTGCGGGCATGTGCTGAAGCACTGAATTCAACAGCGCCAGACTGTCTTCCGCTTCACTGCGGGCGGCCTGCTCGGCAGCAAGCTTTTTTTCATTTTCTTCTGCCCGCCTGCGCTCGGTCACATTCTCCACGACCTTGACCACGTAAGAGGGCTCTTCCGGATTGTGCACGATGGTGCAAGTGACGCGGCACCAGAGTGGCTCGCCGGTCTTACGGTAATAGCGTTTCACCACTGCATACTGTGGAATTTTTCCTTCCACTAGTTGCTTAAAGAGTTCCTTATCGACGGGTATGTCATCGGGATGGCTGAAGTCCCAAAAATTCAGGCTTGTGATCTCCTCATTGGAATATCCCATCATCTTTAGCCATGCGGGATTCGCCGTTAAGATTTTGCCGCTCAAGTCGGCGGTAGAGACGCCGATACCAGCAGCTTCGATGACCGCGCGGAAGCGGCTGTCGCGTTCCAAGCTTTGAATGCGTCGCTCTTCGGAGGTCTTCTCTTGCTCCGCCAGCCTTTTTTCGTTTTCCTGTGCGAGGATTCTCTCGGTGATGTTCTCGATCAAAGCCACAGCATAGGGCTGTTCTCCGGGAGGTCTGACGAGCGTCGCTACGATGTGTACCCAGATCAGCTCGCCATCTTTGCGTTTATAGCGTTTGTCCACGCTATAGCGGTCAATCTTTCCCGAAATCAAGTCCCTGAAACTTTGCAAGCCATCGGCATCGTGAAGGTAAGTAATGTCACTGATATTTTTTCCAGCGAGTTCTTCGGGGGAGTACCCCAGCATTTTGGAAAATGAGGGGTTGCAGCTGAGAATAACTCCATCACTGTTTGCCGTGCCGACACCGATCGCCGCATCTTCAAAGATGGCACGTAAGCTTCGCTCGCTTTGGAGCAGGGCCAAACGACGGGATTCTGAGATACGGGCTGATTCCACCATTTCCACAATCATCGGCACAGCCAACGCAGAGCCACAGTTGTGACCACTGAGGCAGGTGCTGTATGTAAGAGTGTTAACGTCGCCCACAAGCCAATAGGCTGCATGTCAGTAGTAGGGTGACAGTTTCTGTGGTGTGGGTTGCTCCGCAGCCCGGCTTTAAGATGCCGAACCCAGGAACATGCGTTCAAGCATCAGCTTCCAAGCGATCAGCTTCTTTGGTCCACCGGTATGTACTTGGCCGGGTACTTTGGCCCAACGTAATCGGCGCGCGGCCTGATGAGTCGATTGTCATCATGCTGCTCGATCACATGTGCAGCCCATCCACTCATGCGCGAGATGGCAAAGATGGGCGTGAACAGGTCAATGTCGATGCCCAGCGTCGTGTAGGTGGACGCCGAGTAGAAGTCCACATTCGCGTTGAGCTTCTTCTCCGCGTTGATGTACTTCTCGATCTTCTCTGACATGTCATACCATTTCGGCTTGCCGTCCTTGGTGCCGAGATCGCGCGACATGCGCCGCAGGTGCGTCGCCCGTGGATCCTCGGTGTGGTACACGCGATGGCCGAAGCCGGAGATCTTCTTCTTGGCCGCCATCATCTGCTTCACATGCTCCACCGGATCTTCGCCCGCCTTGTCGATGGCGAACAACATCTTCATGACTTCTTCATTGGCCCCACCATGCAGCGGACCCTTTAACGCGCCGATCGCGCTGGTAATGCAGGAATGCATGTCACTGAGCGTCGCTGCAGTCACGCGAGCGGCAAAAGTTGAAGCATTGAGTTCGTGGTCGGCATGGAGGATGAGCGCGACATCGAGCGCGCGGTCAGCAGTATCAGACGGCTTCTCACCGTTAAGCATCAGCAGGAAGTTTGCGGAGTGCGAGAGTGACTTATCGGCCTCGACAAGGTCTTTGCCTTTGCGGATGCGATCAAAATCAGCCACGATCATCGCGATTTGCGATGTAAGCCGGATCGACTTGCGGATGTTGGATTCGTGGTCCACTTTCGCCGATTCGGGGTCATACATACTCAGCGCAGAAACCGCCGTGCGCAACACCTCCATAGGCGGCGCGCTTGTAGGCAGACCTTTCAGCAACTTGATGATATCGGGATGCAGCCTCCGCTCCGCCCCAAGTTGCGCCTGGAAATCAGCAAGCTCCTTCGCGGTGGGCAGCTTTCCGAACCACAACAGGTAGCAGACTTCCTCAAACGTGGAATGCTGCGCGAGTTCATGGATGTCAATACCGCGATAGGCGAGAATGCCTTTGTCGCCGTCAATGAAACAGATGCTGGAAGTTGCGGCAACTACACCTTCAAGTCCCTTGGTGGCAGGTGTGGTGGACATGGATACGATCTCCGAAAAACCTTATTTATGAGTTCTGGCCAGAATCACACGGCGTTGGGGATGCGCGATAACGGCAACCTATCTTTATAAATCATTGCGCGGAGTTGGGCAAACGCTGCCGCTAGTACAGGTTGAAGGAAACTTCGACGTTGACGATTACAGCGACGGGTCTACCGTCTAAAAATGCGGGCTGAAACGTCCACTGCCGCACTGCCTCGATCGCTTTTTGGTCAAGTCCGTGTTCTAGTGGCCGAGCAATATGAATCTCAACGATTCGCCCGTCTTGGTTGACGATGATTCCCAGAACAGATACGCCTTGATACTTAGCTGAGCGTGCTTCCTCCGAATACTCGGGATTGACAACATGGATCGGCCTAGGTGGGGTCACGCCCGACCCAACCCGGTAAATCAGCTCGCCAGTGGGCAGTATTCCGGCTGGCCCACCCAAACTTTTCTTTGCGGGAGCGATTCCCAAGAACAGATCTTGCCATGGCTTTGGGACCAGCAGACTCAGCTCGTCCGACTGCATGACAAAAACCCGATTCCGAATCAGTGCGAGCAATTCGGGGGCATCCTGTGTAAATGGACCTGCGATCTTGATTTCAATCTTGCGGCCAGGATTGATGCCGTTGTCTACATATGCAAGACAGTAACCATCAATCTTGATTTCCTTATCTTTGACCTGAATCTTGTGGACCTCAATTTCCGCTGCGTACCAGGGGCCAGGATGAATTTCAGAGGTCAAATTCAATTGCGAATCAAAAGCTAGACTGTTGTCGGTCGGCAAACCGCGGAGAAGCAAAACTTTGTCTTGCAGACTAGAACGCAATTGACCTTCAATCTCCTTGTTCTTTGAGCACATCGCCGACTCTGGGCTTGCTAAGACAAGCAGCCCCAGCAGAACAAGGAGGTA
>JAOAPH010000226.1 GCA_025462835.1 Candidatus Angelobacter sp.
TAAAACGTCGCTTTTCTGCAAGCGTGCTGGCATTCAGAACGCGGATCTCTGAGGTTCCATCACTCATGAAGACCTCACGGCCATTTGTCGTCAGACCCCATCCTTCCCCTGGATATGAAAAGCGGCGCAGCAAGCGGAAGTCTCTCTCGTTGTAGACAAATCCGATTTGTGACTGCCAGGTGAGCTGTATGACTTCATTGTTGAGGAGAGCGACGCCTTCGCCAAAGAGCTCCGGCGCCAGATCAACTCGTTGAACAATCTCGCCCGTTTCGAGACGAACCTTGCGAAGCGATGATCGGCCCTTGAGGCCAGTGCCTTCGTATAGAAATCCGTCCCGATATGCAAGACCTTGGGTAAAAGCACCCGAGTCATGAGGAAACGCTCGAACGATCTTGAACGTGTACTCAGGGGGGCGTGTCGCCTGACTCGGATGGGAGGACCAGCCAAGGATTGATTGCGCCAATGCAACTAATAGAAACGCAACCGCAAGCCGCCGACGCATCGCTCTCATTCGCATACCTCGGTCGTCATTATCCGAATGCTTAGGACTTCTGCTTCACGGGGTTTTCCAGCGATGCGCGGACTAACTGTACAAAAGCTTCATGCACCCGCTTGTCTTGGGACAGCTCCGGATGGAAGGTTGCAGCCATCATGTTGTTCTGCCGCACTAAAACGGGATCATCGCCGTATGTGGCTAAGACCTGGACATCCTTACCCAATTTGCTGATTTTCGGCGCGCGTATAAAGACCATCTCGAGCGGTCCGCCCGGGATTGTTGTGTCCGCTTCGAAAATGTTGCTATCCAACTGCCGTCCATATGCGTTTCTGCGGACGCACATATCCATTACGCCCAGACTCTCCTGCGATGGGTTCTCGACCTCTTTGGCCAGGAGGATGGCGCCTGCGCAAGTTCCAAAGCTTGGCTTCAGGCGAACGAAGTCGCGCAATTTTTCGAGGAAGCCATCACGCTCGAGGAACTTCAGCATCGTGGATGACTCTCCACCGGGGATGACGATGGCATCTACGCCATCCAACTGCTCGGGCTTCTTTACGAGGACAGTCGAAACGCCCAACTCTTCCAAGCGGAGCCGGTGGGCATCGTAATCGCCTTGAATCGCCAATACGCCGATGGTCATACGTTCTTCTTAGATTACAGCAGAAGGCTTGTCGATGCGGAGTTGGTAGAACCTACGCGGAAATGAAAAGGGCAGGGAAGAATCCCTGCCCACAATACCAAAATGCGTGTTGCTACCAGCCGCGCTTTTGCAGCATGTCGGCTTCGGCCATTGCAGCTATTGCCAGACCTTTCATCGCCCCGGTACATTCCGCGCTGGTTTCCAGCAGAACTTTTGGATCGTCGAAGTGAGTAGTGGCGCGAACGATTGCGCGGGCGCGGATCTCTGCCTCTGCCGCCGGCGCGAACGTGGTCGAGTCGCTCATGAAAATACCGGAGCCGACGAAAACGGCTTCCGCTCCGAGCTGTCTTACCAGCGCCGCGTCTGCCGGTGTTGCGATTCCGCCGGCTGAGAAGTTCGGTACCGGAAGCTTGCCGGACTTAGCGACCATGCGCACCAACTCGTACGGAGCGCGAAGTTCCTTCGCCTGGGCATAGAGTTCTTCTTCGCCCATGACCGTCAGCTGGCGCATGTCTTTGACGATCTGGCGCATGTGCTTGACCGCATGGACGACGTCGCCGGTTCCGGCTTCGCCCTTGGTGCGGATCATCGCTGCACCTTCGGCAATACGACGCAACGCTTCTCCTAGATCGCGGGCTCCGCACACGAAGGGAATTTTGAAGGCGTGCTTGTCGACGTGATGAAGTTCATCAGCCGGCGTGAGCACTTCTGATTCGTCGATATAGTCAACACCCAATTCTTGCAAGACCTGCGCTTCGGCGAAGTGTCCGATGCGGCACTTTGCCATCACGGGGATGGAGACTGTGTCCATGATCTCGCGGATCTTCTTTGGTGATGCCATGCGGGCTACGCCGCCTTCGGCGCGGATCTGCGAGGGAACGCGCTCCAGCGCCATGACTGCCACTGCACCAGCGCGTTCTGCGATCTCAGCTTGCTTGGCATCGGTGACGTCCATGATCACGCCGCCCTTAAGCATCTCTGCCAATCCCGTTTTTAATCGCAATCCGTTGTTTCCGTTTCTCTCAGACATAAAATCTCCCAAAGCAACACACCAGGACTCTCCTCATGTGCTTGTGAACTCTCTATTTTAACTTGTTTGGACTCATTGTGCAGAAGCACTGAAAGGCTATGCGGGGTCGCTGCCGTTGTTGTTCACAAATCTTGCGAACATCTTTGAGGCGTCCACGGCAATGAAGAGGCCCTGGCTCCGCGCCAGCACCTCGCCAGCCTGATTACGGATCTCTGCGACGTTGAAGTGCTTGCGCCCGCGTACGGTGCGCTCGCGTCCCACAGCCGTTAAAGGTACTCCGAGGGGCACAGGCCGGACGTACTCGATGTCCATGGTCTTGGTCAGCGCGATCACCGACCTGAGCTTGTTCACCTTTCCCATGGCTTCATCAAGGATGGTGGCAATAATTCCGCCGTGGGCGTGACCCGGCGGGCCTTGATATTTTTTAGGCAGGCGGAATTTGCAGACGGCTTCATCACCATGGAAGTGAAACTTCAATCGCATGCCTTCACTATTATCTCTTCCGCAGCCAAAGCAAGTGTTCTTTGGCATTTTTACGGTGTGGGTGTTGTGACCGGAAGCATGGATTTTCTTTGGCATGGGAGGACTCAAGAGTTTATCAGGTGAACTTGGGTTCGCAAATCCGGGGGATCGCCTACGCTGCGCGCGCCAGTGTATCTGTTGGTTTAGCGGCATATTCCACTTTTCGCGCAAAGGCGTCGGCAGCGGCGTCTCGTAGCGCGATATTGATGCGCTCGATGGCCTCATTGGCGATCTTGTTTGAATCGACATCGCCAAGCCGCTGTACGGCCAAGCAGAGAGGGAAGACGGCATTGCGGACATGATGATTCAATTCAGCCATACTCGCGGCGCGCTCCGCAGAAAAATGGAAGTTCTGTTCTTCATGCTTCAACTGCAAGGACAGGCAGATCAGCGCGGCGACAAGACCAGCAATGAAATCACCGATCAATTGATGCACCATAACCACCCTATCCCATGGAATTACCAACGCTGACACGACTCCTCCTGACAACGCGACGATTACGCCAGCGAGCAATGAGATTGAGATTTTTCCAGGTCGACTGTTCAAGGGGGGCCTCCGGAGTTGGCCAGCTCGCTCATCGGGCTGATTCCAAGTGTCTGCTCAAGACTGTGCCTATCGCGACGCATTGTAAAGCGTCATGTTACGCACGCAAATCGCAATCCATCTACTTAGTTCCTTCGGGTCATGTTCGTCGGAACCGCAACGAAGCAAACAGTTCGGTCAGAAACTCAGCTATTCAGCGGCACTTTGAACTGATATAACTTTGCGACTGCACAAAACCAATTTAAGGACTGTCTTCATGCGAAATCGCCACTTCTTTTTTTCAACGCTGTTTGTTTTCGTCTGTCTTCTGAGCTCGCTCGCCTTCCAATCGGACAGTCCGAAAAAGAGCACCGGCACAAAGGGTGACTCGGACAAAGCGCTCGCCACAACTCCGAAGAAACAAGAGCAAAAGAAGGAGGCTCCAGCGGCTGCGGCAAAGGACGATAAGAAACCCGAGGTAGACAAGAAAACGGAAGAGGACAAACCGAAGGACCCGTTCTCTGCCGAAGCGTTTTCCGGACTGAAGTTGCGGTCTGTCGGTCCCGCATTGGTCTCAGGACGCATCTCTTCGCTGGCAGTCGATCTCAAAAATCGGGCGCGGTATTTCGTCGGTGTGGCTTCCGGTGGAGTTTGGCGCACGGAAAACAATGGCACCACATGGACTCCGGTATTTGACGGCGAAGGTTCCTATTCGATCGGCGCCGTGACCATGGACCCGAAAGACTCCAACGTCATTTGGGTGGGCACCGGAGAAAACAACAGCCAGCGCGCTGTCTCCTATGGTGACGGCGTTTATCGATCTGAAGATGGCGGCAAGAGCTGGAAGAACATGGGACTGAAAAAGTCCGAGCACATTGGACGCATCGTCGTTGATCCAAGGGACAGTAATGTTGTGTTCGTGGCTGCGCAGGGACCATTGTGGGGCCCGGGCGGCGACCGCGGTCTCTACAAATCGGGCGACTCGGGGAAGACATGGAAGAGCGTCCTTACGATCAGCGACAATACGGGCGTCAATGACGTGATCATTGATCCTTCCAATCCGGACATTATGTATGCCAGCGCATATCAAAGGCGTCGTCATGTCTGGACGATGATCGATGGTGGGCCTGAAAGCGCAATCTATAAATCCACCGACGCTGGCACCACATGGAACAAATTGAAATCCGGATTGCCGACGGAAGAAATGGGGAAGATCGGGCTGGCGATCTCTCCGACCGATCCAAATCTGATTTACGCGACTATCGAGGCGGCGAACAAAAAAGGCGGAATTTATCGCTCGCGCGACCGTGGCGCGAATTGGGAAAAGCGCAACGACTTCGATCAAGGCGCGATGTACTACGCCAACATCTATGTGGATCCAAAAAATCCGGACCGCATTTATGTGATGAACACCTTTATTCAGATCTCAGACGACGGTGGCAAGACCTTGCACCGGATGACGGAAAAGTACAAGCACGTTGACAGTCACGTGATGTGGATCGATCCGAACGACACCAATTACTTCCTGGTGGGTTGCGATGGCGGAATGTTTGAAAGTTATGACCGCGCTGCCACATGGCAATGGAAGAGCAACATGCCACTCTCACAGTTCTATGATGTGGCTGTCGATAATTCAAAGCCCTTCTACTACATCTATGGCGGCACGCAAGACAACAACTCATTGGGCGGACCCTCGCGGACGGTAAGCGGGTCTGGCATTCTTAATTCTGATTGGTTCATCACAACGGGTGGCGATGGCTTCCGCTCGCAGGTGGATCCAGAAGATCCAAACACCATCTATGCGGAATCCCAATATGGCGGCATCGTGCGCCATGACCGGCGCACCGGTGAAAAGCTTGGCATCCAGCCGCAATCGGGCAAGGGCGAAGCTCCGCTGCGATGGAATTGGGATTCACCCATCATCATCAGTCCACATCAGCACACACGGCTTTACTTTGCGGCGAACCGGCTCTTCCGCAGCGAGGATCGCGGCGACACTTGGAAAGCCATCAGTCCAGATCTCACCCGGCAGATCGATCGCGACAAGCTGCCGGTCATGGGCAAAATCTGGGGACCAGACGCTGTTGCAAAGAACACCTCAACTTCGTTCTACGGAAATATCGTTGCGCTTGCGGAGTCGCCGAAAAAAGAGGGCGTGTTGTATGTCGGCACTGACGACGGCTTGATCCAGGTAACTGAAAATGGCGGCGGGGCATGGCGGAAGCTGGAGAAATTTCCCGGCGTTCCCGATGGCACATATGTAAGCCGCCTTTCCGCTTCCAACCATGACGACCGCACAGTCTATGCGGCGTTCGATAACCACAAGAACGCGGATTTCAAGCCTTACATCTTGAAGAGCACTGATGCTGGGCAGACGTGGACATCCATTGCGGCGAACTTGCCGGAAAATGGCACCGTCTTTGCCATTGCTGAAGATTACGTCAATCCCAAGCTGCTCTTCGTGGGTACCGAGTTTGGATTATGGTTCACGATCGATGGCGGAACAAAGTGGGTTCAACTCAAAGGCGGCCTGCCCACCATCGCGGTGCGCGACATCGTGATCCATAAGCGCGAAGGCGACCTGATTCTTGCCAGTTATGGACGCGGTTTCTACGTTCTTGATGACATCACGCCGTTAAGAGTCTTCAAGCCGGAGACGATCCAGCAGGAAAGCACGCTGATGCCGGTGAAGGACACCCTGATGTATCTGGAAAGCTTCCCGCTAGGTGGACGGAGCAAGGCGCATTTGGGCGAGTCGCTCTACTCCGCGGACAATCCGCCTTATGGCGCAATCTTCACTTACTACTTGAAGGACAAATACAAGACGCTCAAAGAACAGCGACAGGATGCGGAAAAGAAGGCCGCCAAAAAGAACGATGGCAGCGCGTATCCCACTCTGAAGTATCCGACGAGTGACGAACTGCGCAATGAAGCCGAAGCAGAGGCGCCGTCGCTGTGGATGACGGTCACTGACAGTTCAGGAAATGTCGTCCGTCGAATCCCTGCAACAAACAGTTCCGGGATCAATCGGGTGGCTTGGAACTTGCGGTATCCACCGTCGGAGTTGGCGCCGGAATCGCGTGACAGCGATGAAATATTCCCATGGGACTTCGGTGCAGTCGGCCCATTGGCGATGCCCGGCAAATACTCGGTCAAGTTGTCGAAGAAGATCGACGGCAAATGGGCGGACCTGTCCACGCCACAGAGCTTCAACGTCTATGTGACCGGATGGGACAAGATGTCCCAGGACGACCGGGCTGCACTCTCTGAATTCCAGATGAAGGTGGCCAGGTTAGACCGCGCAGTATCCGGCGCGATATCCGCTGACACCGAGTTGACCACGAAGTTGAAGGCGATCCGTCGCGCTCTGCGCGATACCCCCGCCGACACGACTGCGTTGATCAGCAAAGCCGACGAGATCGAGAAGCGGATTCGAGAGGTGACGGTCGCCCTGAAGGGAGACAGTATTCTTCGAGCGCGTCAGGAAAATACGCCACCGTCGATAAGCGATCGCGTAAACAATATCGTTGGAGACGAGCGTCATTCCACAGCTCGTCCGACGCAAACCCACCGTGACGACTATGCGATTGCTGCACAGGACTTTGCCGGCGAATTGGCAAAGCTGAAAGCGATTGCTGCCGACACAGCGCAACTGGAACTGCAGATGGAGAAAGTGGGAGCGCCGTGGACACCGGGTCGCCTTCCGGAATGGACTGAACAATAACCATCACTGATGTGTAAAGAGGGCGCTTCGGCGCCCTCTTTTTTTGTCGCGCGCCACCTGAGATGATGTCTGTACAATCGGAAATCTATGGGGAGATTTTATGGGCCAGCCTGCGAATAATTCGGCGACGGTAATTACCTTGCAAGGTGCGATGCGCACCGGTACCGCGGTGGATTCGTTTCGCTTAAAAGTGGAAGAGAGCATTCGCGCTGGCCAACCGCAGGTGGTGGTAGACATGTCGAAGGTCACCAGTTTGGACTCAAGCGGAATCGGAGTGCTGGTTCGCAGCCTGGCACAATTGAAGCAGCAAGGCGGTAGTCTGAAACTTGTGGCAGTGCCTCACGCAGCCTCGCAGACGTTGAAGATCACCGGCGTGCTGAGATTGTTTGAAGTCTTTCCTAAGCTTGATGATGCGCTGAACTCGATCGTCGCTTAGCTAGCCATCGTTCTCCCGGCCATTCAACTCGAATCGGCCGCGCCTTCATTGCACGAATCTGACATTGCTGACTCTCTGCTGCGATATACTGAGCTTGAATGCCAGAGATTGACACAAAGATTGAGCCGGTTCCGGAAAAGAAGTTTTATCTGGAAACCTTTGGCTGCCAGATGAACGTCCATGACTCGGAAAAAGTCATTGGAACGCTCATCAACGAAGGATACGCCCAGGTCGATACCGTCGAAGCAGCCGATCTTGTGCTCTACAATACCTGCTCGATCCGCGACAAGGCGGAGCAAAAGGTATTCAATCGCCTCTCCGATTACAAGAAATATCAGAAGCAAGGCAAGAAGTTTGGTGTGCTCGGATGTGTGGCGCAGCAGGAAGGCGAGAAGATATTCGAGCGCGCGCCGTACGTTTCTCTCGTGGCCGGCTCAGCCTCCTACCGCAATCTGCCTCAGATGCTGGTTCAATTGGAAGCAGGGAACAACCGCGTCACGGGCTTGGATGATCGCCAGACCGATCAAACCTTTGATACTGAATTCACTGCTCGTACAAATAAACACCGCGGCTACATCACCATCATCGAGGGCTGCGACAAATTCTGCGCCTACTGCGTTGTGCCTTACACGCGCGGAAAGGAACGCAGCCGGACGTCACAATCTGTACTCGCAGAAGCCAAGCGAATGGCCGATTCCGGTTATACAGACATTCAACTCCTTGGGCAGAATGTAAATTCCTTTAAAGATCCAAGCGGGGAATTGACCTTTGCCGGACTGCTTTTAGCGGTGGCACAAGTTCCAGGCATTCGCCGTGTCCGCTTTACCACCTCGCATCCGCGTGATTTCACCCGCGACATCGTTGAGGCGATCGAATCTGAACCGAGACTATGCGACCACGTGCATCTGCCGGTTCAGAGTGGATCATCGCGCCTGCTTAAGGCGATGCTGCGGGAATACACTCGCGAACAGTATCTCGAACGGATCTCATGGATGAAGGCGGCTAAACGACACATCAGCATCAGCACGGACATCATCGTCGGGTTTCCGGGTGAGACTATAGAAGACTTTGAGCAGACGATCACGCTCCTAGAGGAAGTTCAATTCGACGCCGTCTTCGCCTTCAAGTATTCGGCCAGGCCAAACACGTCAGCCATCCGCATGCCAGACAGTATTCCTGAAGAAGAAAAATCCAAGCGGTTAGCTGTGTTGCTGGAGCGTCAGCGGCAGATTCAGAGCACCAATTATCAGCGGCATTTAGGCGAAGTAGCTCAAGTAATGATTGAAGGCCGGAACGAAGCTCGAGGCCAGATGCTCGGCCGACATTCGCAAAACAAAACTGTCAACTTTACGACCTCGGCGCTAATCCAACCAGCAGTGGGCAGCTATGTTGACGTGCGAATCACGAAAGCGCTGCCGAACAGCTTGGTCGGGGAAATGGTAATTTAGGTTTTACAAAAGGGAATCGGGCACGGAATAGAACAAGGGGGCACACAATGGAAATCGAAATGAAGATTCGCGGGCTGATGATGGATCCGGTCACGAACATGCCCATTGTGGTGCTCAAGGACGTAGGCGGCGACGGAGTCCTGCCCATTTGGGTGGGGATTTACGAAGCCAACGCCATCGCGCTGGAGATTGAGAAGGTCACTACTCCGCGTCCGATGACCCATGACCTGATCAAGAACCTGCTGATGGGACTCGATACCCGTATTCACAAAGTCGTCGTCAGCGAATTGCGCGATGATACATTCTTCGCGGTCATTTGGATGGAGCGCGATGGCAGGACCATCAGCGTAGATTCGCGGCCTTCGGATGCCCTGGCGCTGGCGCTGCGGATGGATTGCCCGATCTTTGTGGATGACGGAGTGCTGAAGTCGTCAAAACAGGCCAGCGTGATCTCTGACAAGACTTCCAGCGAAGAGATGCGCAAACTATTAGAGAACCTGAACGACGACGACCTCGGCCGCTACAAGATGTAGTTCCAGCAAGCCACCTCAATGTCCGATCCCGCCGAAATCCTGCAACGATTGTATGTAGCAGGATTTGACCTCCACACATTCGAACGATTTCCCAACATGCTGGGCGTGAGCCGTGGCGAAGTAATGGCCATGTTGCAGCCGAGCGCGCAAGGCTTCCTGCTGCTTGGAGCACCGGGCTGGAAGATGGGCGATGCAATTGGCGTGCTTACTACGAAAGACGGGCGCAAAGTCTTCCAGAACAAAACAGAAATCGTCGACGCGACGCCGGAGAGGGTAGCGGCGGTTGAGGAGTTCCGGGCCGAGTTAAACGTCTTATTGGCTGGCAAGCCATCGTGATGCGGGCATGATTGCTGGGCAGAAATGTAATTGTACATAATATTTGTTATCGGACGTTGGGTTTGATGGGCAGCATCATACCATTACTTTTACTAATTAAACTTGAATTGAATCTATAAACACAGTAGAAGCTAGCAGACACTGTGCATAATTATTTTCGCGCATCGCGATGATATTCCATCCTAAATCGCTGCACTTGCAGCAACTTACCTTACAAATAGTGTCACACCTAACACAT
>JAOAPH010000229.1 GCA_025462835.1 Candidatus Angelobacter sp.
CAGACCTTTGGTGTGCCGGCAAATTACAACAAGATCCGTACCCTCCCCCTTGCATCCGGCCGCTGGATCAGCGAACAGGACGACGCGGAAAAACGGCAGGTGGCGGTACTTGGCCACGAGATGCGTAAGAGCATGTTTCCCGGGCGTCCAGCGCTGGGTGAGACGATCCTGCTGAACGGGCTTCGGTTTGAGGTGATCGGATTTCTGGATGTTATCGGGAAAGAAGAGACCAACAACGGAACCAATCAGCGTGTTTTTATTCCGTTCCAGACGATGCACCAGTTTTTCCCGCTGAAAGAAGACAAGCTGCCAGAGGACGCGGTCTCATTCATCAACTTCCGCCCGAAGGAACGCGATCAGCACATTCTGGCGCGGGATGAAGTGCGCAGGATCGTAGCCCGACAGCACGATTTTGATTACAAGAATGAAGACGCGTTTGAAGATTGGGACACAGTCGAAAGCGAAAAGATGGTGGGCAAGATCTTTGACGCGATGAATATGTTCCTGGGCAGCGTGGGGCTGGTCACGCTGGCGCTCGGCGGGATCGGCATCATCAACATCATGCTGGTGGCGGTGACGGAACGGACGAAGGAGATCGGCCTGCGGCGTGCGCTGGGAGCGACCAGGGCGACTATCATGACGCAATTTTTCCTTGAGGGTGCGTTCCTGACGCTTATCAGCGGGGTAATCGGAATCGTTGTCGCAGGTGGATTCATGGCTGCCTTGAGCGGATTGCCTGCGCCCGAGGGATTCGATCCGCCAAAACTTGTGCCCTGGTCCGCCGCAGTGGCGATTGGAGCGCTGTCGATTGCCGGGACAGTCGCGGGGTTGTATCCGGCGCGTAAAGCCGCACTGCTCGAACCAGTGGAAGCTCTGAGGAAAGAATAGTCATCATGTTCAAAGACCTTATAGGGCAGGCTTACAGCGCGATGCAGCACAACCGGCGCCGCACAGCGATGACCATGATCGGCATGGCGTGGGGCATCGCGACGGTCGTGTTGCTGCTCGCGTATGGATCGGGATTCGGGCGGGCCATCAACACGATCTTTGCATCGTTCGGCGCCAAGGTGATTGGAGTCTTTCCCGGACGCACATCCCAGCAAGCCGGCGGAAGCAAGGCAGGAACGCAGATCCGCCTTGAACTCGACGATGTCGATCGTCTGGTGGCAAACGTTCCCCTGATCACGCGCATTTCTCCGGACGTGAGCAAGCAGGCGACGGTCAGCAGCAACGGGCGAACGTTCCAATTCGAAACACTCGGAGATTATCCTTCGTTCCAAAAGATCAGGAAGCTGTCGCCGGAAGTGGGTCGCTTCTACTCCGATGCCGACAACAATGCGCGCGCGCGTGTGGCGGTGCTGGGTTCGGAAGCCAAGACGAAATTGTTCTCAGGCGAGTATGCGGTAGGGCAATCCGTGCGAATCGACGGCGTTACCTTCACCGTGATTGGCGTGCTTGAACCCAAGATGCAAGAAGGCAATAACAATATCAATCGGGTGGTGTACATCCCGTTTACCACCATGGGTGACCTGAAGGATTCACGTTACCTGGACGGCATCTGGATCGATTACGAATCCAATGAGTATTTGAAGGTCGAGAAGATGGTAAGCGAGACTTTGGCCGCCGCACATCAGTTCCAGCCCTCGGACAAACGCGCCGTCTTCATTTTCAATTCGATGAAGCAGGTCAAGCAGTTTGAGATCGTCAGCACGGGATTGCAGGTGCTGTTGGCGTTCATCGGCACGCTAACGCTGGGCATCGGCGGCGTAGGGCTGATGAACATCATGCTGGTGGCGGTGACGCAGCGAACGCGTGAGATCGGCGTGGAGAAGGCTTTGGGTGCACAGAAGAAGCACATCCTCACGCAGTTCATGGCCGAAGCGATGGCCATCACGTTTGTCGGCGGGGCATTGGGGATCGTGCTGGCATATGCGGTTTCCATCGGCGTGGGAACGTTGACGTTTTACAGCGCGCTTGCTAAGAACGCCGAGGCTGCGGACATCCGGCTCATCATTTCGCCGCTGAGCCTGGTGGTCTCGACCGGGATCTTAATCATTGTTGGGCTGGTCAGTGGTATGTTGCCGGCGCTACGCGCAGCGAATCTGGATCCGATCGAGGCGTTGAGATACGAGTGAGCTGATTTGTGATTTGCAATTTCTAATTTGTAATTTCAAAGGCGCAAATCACAAATTTGAAATCACAAATCACCAATGACTAGGCTCCGTTGGCTTCCTTTTCTTTTTCCTTTTTAAACGGAGCAGATAGATATCTGCGGGCTTCGTCGAGTGCGCCCTGGGTATTGTCGTTAGTTTGCAGGGCCTGGCGATATTCGTTGGTCGCGCGTTCGCGTTGGCCGGTGATATCGAAGATCTTGCCCAGTTGGATGTGACTCCAAACTTCCGTCCATTTCGGCTCGCCATCGCCATTCAATGCTTCGCGGTATGCGTTCGCAGCGGCCTGGTAGTTGTGCTGAAGGAAGAAGACCTCAGCGATGCGATAATGCGCGAGTGAACTGTTATGGTTCGCCTCAAGGGATTTGTTGAACTGCTTCAGCGCTTCGCCGTAATCGCCTTGAGCGATCAACTGCTGGCCGCGCAGGATGGAAACCCGGACCTTCAGGTCGTCAGAATTCTTTAACACCCAATTGTTGGGATCAAGCGCGATCCGGCGCGGCTTTCCGAAGGTCTCAATCACATACGGTGATCTCGTTCCGACCACTTCGATGCGCTTCATCTCCGGTTGGCCGTCGGTATCGACGCGCACTTCCATAGGCATGCGGAAGAGGTCGAGATCTTGCGAAACCTCTCCCACCACGCGGAAGCCTTTGGCGATTCGGTAAACGGAATACTTGTTCTTGAATTCGGGTGCGCCGGTTCCGTCCAGCCATTGAGCGAAGAACGGGGTGAGATTGCCGCCACTTGTTGCTTCCGCAACCTTGGCGAAATCATCAGCACGCACGGCCTTACCTACGGATTGTGTGGCAAAGGCCCTCATGGTCTTATCAAACGCGGCATCGCCGATCTCCCAGCGCAACATGTGGAGGATCATTGCTCCCTTGTCGGAGGTAAGCGATTGAAATTCGGGAGAGAACATCTCCAGTTTTCCCGCGCTGGAAAGAGGGATGGTGTCATAGGCAAGCGCGCCCACAGCCATGTCCTTGCTTGCTTCTTCGAATCCGGCGCGGCCAGCGGCGTGCTCAACGTAGCGAATTTCCGAATATCGCGCAAAGCCGTCTTGTAGCCAGAAGTCATCTCGCGTTGCCGGACTTGCGGAGACGCCCCACCATTGATGCGCGATCGCATTGGCGAGCAACCGGTAGTTGGTTTTTTCGCTGATGGCCCGGGATGCGAGCCCTGCGATCTCCGGAGCCCAGGCCGAGGGCACGGTGTCGTCCGGTAATTCAACGATGTTCAAGTCAGTCGAGAGCGGCGGGCCGTAGATAGAAGAATAGAACTCAAATTCCTTCTCTGCGGTTTCCGCGTAAACGGGAGCGAAATCTTTTTTCGTCGGGAGAAAGAAGGTGCGGACAGTGACTCCGCCGACGTTCGCGGTGGTCTCATTAAAGACGCCCGCAATGATGGTTCCCGGAAAACTGGGCTTTTCCCAGACGAAGGTGTGAGTGGTCTTGCCAGCGCCCGCAGGTTTTTGCGCGGGCCTTCCGCTGCCTACCACTCTCATCGCCGCAGGAACGGTGATGTTCATGGTGGCCGTGAAGCGGTTGACTCCGTAGTTCAGCGTAGGGAACCAACGGCCGGCATAAAGCAGATACGAGATCCCCTCACCGACATATGCCAGCTTCAACCCTTCGACTGGACTCTCGTCAGCGGAAGAGAGCGTGCCCTCGTAATCGAAGTTCAATATGGTGCTGGTGCCTTTGGGCAGACCAGCGGGAAGCGGAATGCGCAGAGTGGAGTCCTGAGTCACGCGTTCACCGGAGAGTGTCTGTCCGGCGGCGTTCGTGATCTTCGTGGGACGCAGTCCATTATGCAGTTCGAAGACGGCAACGCTGATGTCGTCGATCGCGGTGACTTTCACTTTCGCATGGGCTACAAGCTTATGAGTAGCGGGAAAGAGTTCGGCGTCGATGAGGTAGTCGTCAGCCCGCAGCCGGGCCTTTTCCGCAGCCTGGAGGCATAACGGCGCGAGAACCAGTAGGAGTGCGATTGAGAGTCTTGAAGCACGTTGGAGTAGGCGTGCGCTTACCATAGTTGTCTGAAATCTCCAGAGAGGCTGCAGCTGAATTGGATGAGTAATTGCACCAAAACGATGTTTACTCCTTAAGCTTAGTCTTTTAGACACAAGTTGTTCAACTTAGTTGTGGCTGCGGCGCTTTCAACAGCTTCAGGACTGCACTGGCGGCGCGGTCTGCGGCGGTTTCCGTCGATGACGATGGACGCAGCTTCCGGCGCACCTCCGCCAGCTCAGAGATCATCTGCGAGCGGGCTTGACCATCTGCGACGAGTTCCTTGATTTTAAAGGCGACGCTCTCCGCCGTGAAGTCGCTCTGGATCAACTCAGGAACAATCGTCTTGCCAGCGATAAGATTGACCATAGCAAAATTTTCGAGCGAGACCATTCTGCGCCCGAGAGCCCACGTAAGCGGCGAAACTTTATAAACGACAACAAACGGATTTCCCGCCAAAGCGGCTTCCACGGTCGCAGTTCCACTCGCAACCACTGCAGCCCGGGAGAGAGAGAGTGCGATGCGGGCATCATCGACGAGACGCGCGGCGAATTGGCCCAGCTTTGATTTCATCCATTCTGCATCCAGCGTAGATGCAACCGGCAAAATGAATTCGAAATCCGAGCCAAGCTGCTTTGCAGCAGCGACCATCGTTGGCAGATGGCGTTCGATCTCCTGCTTACGACTTCCCGGCAACAATGCGATCCAATGCTTCCCGGTATCGAGCCCGTGCTCGGCAGCGTACAGTTGACGGTTGGGCGCGGGTGGGGCGATGTCGGCGAGCGGATGTCCAATATACTCGGCGTTCACGCCATGTTCGGCATAGAATTTCTCTTCGAATGGGAAGATGACGAGCATCTTGCTGACGTATCGCTGCACTTGCTTGATGCGTCCCTTTCTCCATGCCCACAACTGCGGGCTGACAAAGTACACCACCGGGATGCCGCGCTTGTGCAGTTCCCGCGCGAGCCGAAAGTTGAAATCAGGAAAGTCGATCAGAACAGCTATCTCAGGTTTGCGGCGATCGACTTCGCGCAATAGCCCATGAAACTTGGCGTAGATACCGGGCAGATGCTTTACGACTTCCGCCAGGCCGACCACTGCAATTTGCTTTGAGTCCACAACGATGTCGCAACCAGCGGCGCGCATGCGCTCGCCGCCGAGGCCAAAGAATTCCATCGGCTCAGGCGTAGCCCGGCGCAGCGCTTCAATCAACTGCGCTCCATAGTATTCGCCGGAGGCCTCACCGGCGGAGATGAAGATGTGCGTGGACATCGAGTGGGATTATCTTAACCTGCGGAATGCCCGACGCAGGACAAAGCGCATTAATCGTCGGCGCTGACAGTGCCGAGCGCGGGCGAACCTGCCGGAATCATCCCGCCAAGTTCCTGGTCTTTGTACTGGAGTTGGTAGAGCTTCCAGTAGATTCCGCGGTTGGCGAGCAATTGCTGGTGAGTGCCGATCTCGCGCAGCTTGCCCTTGTGCATCACGATAATCTTGTCGGCCTGCTGAATGGTCGAAAGCCGATGCGCGATGATGACGGACGTGCGTCCTTCCACCATTTTGCTCAAGGCATCGCGCACGCGGACTTCAGTATCGGTGTCCACACTGGAAGTAGCCTCGTCGAGTACGAGGATGCGAGGATTGTGCGCCAGCGCGCGGGCGAATGAGATCAACTGTTTCTGGCCGGTGGAAAGCGTGCTGCCGCGCTCGCGGACTTTCTCCTTGAATCCATCGGGTAGAGTGCGGATGAAATCGGCGACGTTGACGTCTTCGGCTGCCTGCTCAACAGCGGCATCTTCGATCCACGGCGTGCCCAGCTTAATGTTGTCTTCCACCGTGCCGCTGAACAGGAACGGATCTTGTAGGACGACGCCGAAGCGACGACGCAGATCGTCGAGGGCCATCTGGCGGATGTCAATGCCATCCACTTTGATCGAGCCGCGTTGCACGTCATAGAAACGAAGCAGCAGCGAGATGATCGTCGTCTTTCCCGCACCGGTGTGGCCGACGATGGCGACGGTCTCACCGGGCTCGATGGTGAAGGAGACGTCGCGCAGGATCCAGTCCCAAGTGTCGCTGTGCGCCCCTGCGCCATTGCCGCTTTCGTCTGCGGGGATCTGGCGATAGGCGAACCAGACGTGGTCGAACTCGATCACGCCCGGACCATCAACCACTTTGGGATGCGCCGGTTGAAGAACTTCGACAGGTGTGTCCAGCAATTTGAAGATGCGCTCGCTGGATGCCATGGCCGATTGCAGGATGTTGTACTTTTCGCTGAGGTCCTGAATGGGACGGAAGAAGCGTTGCGCGTACTGCATGAACGCGACCACGACGCCTAGGCTGACGGCATCGCGGAGAACGGCGCCGCCGCCGAACCAGATGACGCAGGCAATCGCGGTGGCCGACAAGATTTCCACGACCGGGTAATAAACGGCATGGGCCATGATGGCGTCCTTGTACGCCTCCATGTGCTGCTTGTTCACCTTTTCGAATTCCTCAAAGCTACGGCGTTCGCGGTTGAAGAGTTGCAGCACTACAATCCCGCTGACATGCTCCTGCATGTAGGAATTGATACGCGCGATGGCGGTCCGTATGCGCCGGTAAGATTCGCGCACTTTTTTGCGGAAGATCATCGTCGCTATGAAGATGATGGGCAGCACCGCAAATGTGATCAGCGCCAGCCACCAATTCATCTTGAGCATGATCACGATAATGCCCAGCAGGACGAAGATGTCTTCGAATATTGCTACCACGCCGCCGGTGAACATCTCATTGAGCGCGTCCACGTCACTGGTAACACGGGTGACCAGGCGTCCGACGGGATTCTTGTCGAAGAAGCCGATGTGCAGCTGTTGCAGGTGGGCGAAGATTTCGGTGCGGAGATCGAACATGGCTTTCTGTCCGGTCCACTGCATCATGTAGGTCTGCACGAATTCGAATATGAAGCTCAGGCCAAGCGCGCTCACGTACATTAGCGAAATTTGTCCGATTCCAACCATGGCCACATTGCTCAACCAGGGGTCAAGCATGCTGTTGTAGTGGGTGTGGACGAGGTACTTATCGATTGCCGTCTTGGTGAGATACGGGCCGATCACGTCCATGGCCGCCTTGAGGATGATGGCTGCCAGCGCAAGGAATGTCTGCCATTTGTACGGGCGCAGATAGGTGAGCAACCGCTTCATCAATCGGCTGTCATATGCTTTGCCTAAGACTTCTTCTTCCTGGTGGGTGGCCATCTAGTCAGATTATATAGACAGATAAACTACCCTTGGCGATGCACAAAGCTGGCAAATGTTAGCGCGGAGAAGGCGCTCTGGCTGGTGTTGGAGGTTTGCAGATGTCTGCCCTCGCATCTCTCAGTTGCGGCGGCAGATCCCTTGAGTCGATCGATCTCAAAAGAGAAACGATTGGCTTTACGGCAGGGTCCACTTCCTGAAGTTCACTACTGAACCTGTCGATTGACTGGATGGCGGAGTTCTTTCGTGGGATTTGAAAGCTCAGCTCATGCGAATCTTTGGAAAGCGCCTTCCGGTGAGGCACACCGCCCTCAAGTTTTGCGATGGCGCTGTCTTGGATGATTGCGCTCAACTGGTCCGCTTCTGAAGCCGTCAATGTGCTCTCAGTCACGTAAGGCTTCTTTGCCGATGCATCATGAAAGCTCCGCTGCAATTTTTCGAAATGAAAGGAATTATCGGGATACACGATCAAGCAGGTGCGAGTGGCCCCGTCAGCAAGGACCACATGAGATTCCAAGATGCGAATGGAGAATTTCGGATCTGACCGGATAGAAAGGCGCGGTTCTTCCCGGTTCAATCGCGTTCCCTGGCCCAAAGCAGTGCCCAAAACAATAAATATGAAGACGGACAAAAATCCCAGACGGCTCATTATGCGCAATTAAACCATCAAATCCGTTTTACCACCAAGGCCGAATTCTTCGATCCAAAAGCGATGCAATTGCAGACGGCGTGTTCGATATCCATTTTGCGTCCGGCTTCTGCAACGTAATCAAGGTCGCACTCCGGATCGGGCTTTTCCAGATTGATCGTCGGGGGAAGCTGGCTGTGTTTCATCGCGACCAAGGTCGCGGCAAGACCGGCAGCGCCGCTAGCGCCTTGTGGATGGCCAATCTGCGATTTCAGCGCCGACATCGGCGTGCGCGCGGCATGGTCGCCCAGCGCAAGCTTCAACGCCCGCGTTTCGATGCGATCGTTGAGTTGGGTGGAAGTGCCGTGCAGGTTGACATAGTCGATCTCGGCTGCCGGAATGCCGGACTCTTCCAGTGCGAGTTGGATGGCACGTGCTGGCTCTTCGCCAAATTCCGCCAAGCGCACGCGATGGAATGCCTCACATGTGGAACCGTATCCGGTGATCTCGGCATGGATTTTGGCGCCGCGTGAAACAGCGTGGTCGTAGTCTTCGAGGACGAACATCCACGATCCTTCGGCGATGACGAAACCATCGCGGTCGGCAGAGAAGGGTCGCGAGGCCCGCTGAGGTTCGTCATTCCAAGAAGCAGTCAGGATCTTCATCAGCGTGAAGCCCTTCATGATGCCGTGCGCGATGGGAGAATCCACTCCGCCGGCGATGATCATCTTGGGGATCCCCGGCATGCCGGATTGGATCTGGCGATAGGCGTAACCGATCGCGTCAGTGGACGAGGTGCAACCCGTAGTGACGACGTGGCTCATGCCGCGAAGTCCGAAGGCCATGCTCACTTCGCTCGACATGGTGCCCATGGTTCCGCTGGGAATGCTGAAGAGGCTTACCTTTTTGATGTTGCCTTCGTACCAGAGGCGATATTGCTCCTCGCTGAAATCCTGCGCGCCTCCGCCGGTGCCAAGAACGATGCCGATGTTGCGCTGATCTTCCAGCGATATACCTTGTGTAGCGATGCCAGCGTCTTTCAAAGCTTCAGTCGTCGCTGCAATCGCCAACGGCACGGAGCGGGAGACGTGTTTGCGCTGCTGCTTGTCTACCCATGCGAGTTCGTCGAAGTCCTCCGCGGGAATCTCGCCGGCAATGTGGATGGGAAGCTGAGATGTGTCGAACCGGGTGATGCGGCGGACGCCACTCTTGCCATCGAGAACGGCGCGGCAAAATGCCTCGACACCAACTCCGTTGGGGCTGACCACGCCCATGCCTGTGATCACGACTCGCTTTAACATAGGTGCCTATAATAGATGTTGGATTCCATTCATGCCTCTAGGTATCTATATTTCGGTGCCGTTCTGCAAATCAAAGTGCAGCTTCTGCAACTTCGCGTCCGGAGTCTTTTCCCGCGAGCGCATGGATCATTTTGTTCAGCGTGCGTGCTCGGGTATTGCCAATGCGGAAATCGTCGCCGGAAACCTCGGTAGCGTTTTCGAACGCCAGGCAGACACCATCTATTTTGGCGGAGGGACTCCCACCACGCTTCAACCCCGGCAACTGCAAGAGCTTTTTGCGGCTGTCCGTAACCCGTTTGATGTTTCCCGAGACGCCGAGGTTACAGTCGAATGCGCTCCGGGAACAATTTCACCGGAAATTCTGGACACCCTAGTCGAATGCGGCGTCAATCGGGTGAGTTTAGGCGTGCAGTCGTTCGTAGACGAAGAATCGCGTGCGGTTGGGCGACTGCATAGCCGCGCCATCACTCTGGCGGACATTGCCAGATTGCGCGCAGCGGGCATTACAAACATCAATGTTGACCTGATTGCCGGGCTGCCGCATCAGACTCGCGAAAGCTGGAATGAATCGCTGGAACAGGTGATTGCTGCCGGGGTGCCGCATGTAAGCATTTACATGTTGGAAGTGGATGAAGATTCACGGCTGGGAAATGAGTTGATCGCCGGCGGTACCCGATATCACGCGCACCACGTTCCGGATGAAGACCTCACCGCAGAGTTTTACGAAACTGCTTGCGAGAAGCTGGAGGCGGCGGGAGTCGCGCAGTATGAGATATCGAACTTCGCGCGACCGGGATTCGAATCGAAACACAACTTGAAGTACTGGACGCGGCAACCCTACCTCGGTTTCGGATTGGATGCTCATTCGATGCTGCGGGCAATTGATGCGGCCGCTGTGCGTTTTTCGACCACAGATGACCTCGAGAGTTTTCTCTCAGCAGAGATCACGACTCATTCGGGGAATCCAGTCACCGAAGCCGAGGCGCTTGAGGAGGAGTTCTTTCTCGGATTGCGGTTGAACCGTGGGATTGATTTGCGGGAAATCTCATCGCGGATGGGCAGGGCGATCCCCCAAGAGTTTGAGGATTCAATCGCCGATCTTGTACGCGAGGGTCTTCTCATCACCGAGAACAAGCGTGCGAGACTCAGCGCTCGCGGACGATTGCTGTCGAACGAGGTCTTTGCGCGTTTCATCGGAATCGGCGAGAAGGTCGCAACGGTTTAGTCTCGCGATACAATTAACAGTTCCGAAACTTCTGAATCAGGTGTTGCGAACGTGACCCATCCAAAATCCGCCCTCGCCGAAAAGCCCTCTGAAACGAAACCGCAGGCCATCGTTGACTTGCGCAGTGATACCGTCACCAAGCCCACGCCGGAGATGCGGCGCGCCATGGCAGAGGCCGAAGTCGGCGACGACGTTTACGGCGAAGATCCCACCATCAATAAATTGGAGCAGCGCGCTGCCGAAATCTTCGCACGCGAGGCCGCGATCTTCGTTCCCACCGGCACGATGGGCAACCAGATCGCGATCAAAATTCACACGCAACCGGGGCAGGAGATCATCTGCGAGGAACGCGCCCACATTTTTAGTTGGGAGATGGCCAGCCTGGCATCGTTTTCCGGATGCATGGTGCGTCCCGTGCGCAGCGGCAATGGCACCGGCGTGATCACATGGGACGAGATCAAAAAGGCCATCGCGCCAAAGATCTATTACGCGGCACAGACCGGGCTCATCGTTTTGGAAAACTCGCACAACATGGCTGGCGGAGCAGTCACGCCGCTCGAAATCACCCAAGAGATTTGCGCGAATGCGAAAGCATCGGGACTGCCTGTGCACCTGGACGGCGCGCGGGTTTTCAATGCCGCTGCCGCGCTGGAAAAGTCCGTCGCGGAAATCACTGCGCCGCTAGATTCGGTGATGTTCTGCCTGTCCAAAGGACTGGGCGCTCCCGTCGGTTCAGTGCTGGTGGGCAGCAAGAAAGTCATTGAGCGGGCGCGTGTCTATCGCAAAGCGCTCGGCGGCGGGATGCGACAGGCAGGAATCCTCGCTGCGGCAGGATTGATTGCCCTGGAAAAAATGCCATCGCGCTTGCATGAGGACCATGCCAATGCGAAGTTCCTCGCCGATGGCGTCGCTCAACTTCCGGGAATAAAGCTGGACGCCTCGCGAGTGCAGACCAACATCGTTATCTTCGAAGTGATCAAGCCAGGCCTCGCCGCGCCTGATGTGACTCGCAAACTGGCCGAGAAGAATGTGCTGGCCAGCGCGATTGGGCCGTCACACGTTCGCTTCGTTACTCACATGGATGTCGATAGGGCGGCGTGCGCCCTGGCGCTTGATGCCATGCGCGCAATATTCGCAAACTAATCCTCCAAAAATTATGTCCATCAAACTGGAATACTCGACTACTGCGCAATGCAAGCTGGAATCGGTGTGGCAGACTTTCACCGAAGTTGATCGCTGGCCCGAATGGAGCAGCCTCTTTGCGAAAGCGTCGTGGATCGAAGGTGATCCTTGGCAGGGAGGCAGCAAGTTATTGCTCGAAGTTTCGCAGCCGAGTGCGAAGGTGAAGGCGACCGTTTCCGAATCCGCAGCGCCGAACCGGGCGGTATGGAGCGGCCACGTGATGGGCGTTACCATTGAGCACCGGTTTGAATTTCTCGCTCAAGCGGACGGCGGGACGCTGATGCAGAGCAAGATCGAACTCTCCGGTCCGGCAACATTCTTCATCAATGGCGACATGCAGAAGAAGGGCCTGGAAATGTTTTCGCAGTGGTTCGACAGCATGAAGGCACAGGCGGAAAAGATCGACACAGTCGCTGTCTGACTTGCGGCCAAATCCCTCCACATACCTTGTATAATCACCTGTTTTGCCCTGAGTGATGCAATCAACTAGTCTGGTGTAGACCGCTCGGGCGCGGCCCTGTCCAAACAATTTCGGGAGGCACATTTTGGATTTTCAACTCAATGACGAGCAGCTTCAACTGAAGAAATCGGTGCGCGAGTTTGCCGAGCGCGAGATTTTGCCCAACGTGATGAAGTGGGACGAGGCCTCCGAATTTCCGCTCAGCACGGTGAAAGAACTGGGCAAGTTGGGACTGATGGGCATCATCTTTCCGCCCGAATACGGCGGCGCCGGGCTGGGATACGTCGAATATGTGATCGCGGTCGAGGAACTTTCGCGCGTGGATGGTTCCGTAGGCATCATCGTGGCCGCGCACAATTCGCTCTGCTCTAACCACATCTATCTGGCGGCATCGGAAGAGCAGAAACGAAAATATCTGCCCAAGCTGACAACCGGGGAATTCATCGGCGCGTGGGGTTTGACCGAGCCCGGTTCTGGATCGGATGCGGGAAGTGCGCGCATGACCGCTGTCCGCAAAGGGAACAACTGGGTGCTGAACGGTACCAAGACCTTCATCACCAACGGACATTATGCGGATGTATGCGTCGTCATCGCGGTGACGGACAAGACTGCGAACACGCACGGGCTTTCTGCATTCGTAGTGGAAGCGGGCACAAAGGGTTTCCGTCCCGGCAAAAAAGAGAACAAGCTCGGACTCCGCGCCAGTGACACCGCTGAACTCATCTTTGAAGATTGCGTGATCCCGGCAGAAAATCTGGTCGGCAAAGAGGGCGATGGATTCATCGACTCCATGCGCGTCCTCGACGGCGGACGCATCTCGATTGCGGCTCTGTCGCTGGGCATCGGACAAGGTGCGTACGAAGCGGCGCTGAATTATTCCAAAGAGCGCAAGCAATTCGGGAAGGCGATCGCCGATTTCCAGGCGATCCAATGGAAACTCGCCGACATGGCGACAGAACTCGAAGCCGCCCGCCTGCTCACCATGCGCGCCGCTGACATGAAAGATAAAGGCATGAAGACCACGCAGGAGTCGTCGATGGCGAAGCTCTACGCCAGCGAAGTCGCCGTGCGTTGCGCCAATGAAGGCGTGCAGATCCACGGTGGATACGGCTTCATCAAGGATTATCCGGCGGAGAAGTATTATCGCGATGTGAAACTTTGCACCATCGGCGAAGGCACCAGCGAGATCCAGCGGCTGGTCATCGCGCGGCAGTTGCTGAAGGATTAGTGACAAGCATTTAGCACTTAGCACTGAGCATTTAGTCGTGAATGGACTACTTTAGGGTTTTGGGTTCCGTTCAGCTTTATCCGTTTTGATCTTGCCTTCATCCGCGATTAAAAGGCTTTTGCTCTTGAAGAATAACGATTTACAGATTTGGGTTGATCGCATCCGCTCCGGCGAGGTGCGTGCCGTGGCGCGCGCCATTTCTGCCATCGAGAACCGTACGCCTGAGTCGGTGGAATTGCTCAAGGAATTGTTTCCACATAGCGGAAACGCGCGTGTTATCGGATTGACAGGCTCGCCCGGCTCGGGCAAGAGCACGCTGGTCGATCAGCTTGCGCGTGAGTATCGCAAGCAATCCAGCACGGTGGGCATCGTCGCCGTCGATCCAACGAGTCCATACACGGGTGGCGCGATCCTCGGTGACCGCATACGTATGCAGGCGCATCACGCAGACACTGGTATTTACATCCGCAGCATGGCAACTCGCGGATTTCTCGGCGGCCTCGCGCGCACGACGGCGGATGTCGCCACCGCACTCGACGCCAGCGGCAAAGACATTATTTTGATCGAAACAGTCGGCGTTGGACAGGACGAGATTGATATCGTCCGCCTCGCTGATGTCACCATCGTTATTCTCGTGCCGGGGATGGGTGACGATGTGCAGTCCATCAAGGCGGGCATCATGGAGATCGCCGACATCTTTGTGATCAACAAGAGTGATCGCGAGGGCGCGGACCGCGTGGAGAAAGAGATCCGCGCGATGCAATCGCTGGCCATGCGTGACGATAACTGGAATCCCACGATTGTGCGCACGGTGGCGACCGAAGGGAAGGGAATCGCTGAACTGGCCGCCGCGATAGAAGAATACGAACGATATCTGGACAAGCAGGATCTGCGGTTGCAGAAGAAAATAAGCAACTGGCGCGAGCGGCTGGTGGAGATGTTGCGCGAGTCATTGCTCCAGCGCGTTACCCGCGAGCGGTTGAGCGAAAAAGAGTTGAGCGCCTATGCCGCGGAGGTCGCCGGACATCATCGCGATCCGTACACGCTGGTGGATGAGATCGTTGGCAGCTTCGCGAAGAAGTAAAGACCATTCACCACAGAGACACGGAGGCACAGAGAAATGTTTCTTGATTTGATGTGTTGTCCGAGATATTCCTTTAGACCATCACCGTTTTTTCAAACTGCTTTCCTCTGTGTCTCTGTGCCTCTGTGGTGAAAACAGCATTTACAATGAACTCATGGTGACAATCGACCATCTCGGCATTGCGGTGAAGAGCCTGAAATCGGCGAAGGCTCTCTATGAACAGCTCGGGCTCAAGGTGGTGAGCGAAGAGACGGTGGAGCATGAGAAGGTCAGAGCGGCGATGATCCCGGTTGGTGAAAGCCGCGTGGAACTGCTGGAAGCCACCTCAGAAGATTCCGCCGTTGCACGGTTTATCGCGAAGCGCGGAGAAGGCATTCACCACATAGCCTTGCACGTTCCCAACCTGAGCGAGGCCATTGAAGAACTGAAGAAGACCGGCACGCGGTTTGTCTCTGATGAAATAAAAGTCGGGGCCGGCGGACACCTCTACGTTTTTGTTCATCCCTCAAGCGCCGGCGGCGTCCTCCTGGAACTTTGCCAGGACCAGTCGAGCCCGGCGTAACAATGCTCGTCCTCGCGATCGACACATCCCACAAGAACGGCAGCGTCTCACTAGCGCGTGGTGATAAAAATCACTTCGACTTGATTGCAACTGCGCTCGTTGATGGCGGAACATTTTCCGCGCAGCTGGTACCGGTCATTTCCAAGCTGCTCAGCAATCATGGATTCACGAAACGCGATCTCGAGGGGATTGCCGCGGCCGTGGGGCCGGGATCGTTTACCGGACTTCGCATCGGACTCTCTGCCGTGAAGGGACTTGCGGAAGTGCTCAGCATTCCGATTGCGGCGGTGTCGGTGCTGGAAGCCGTGGCAGACTCTGCATCGAGCGATTCAGGCAACATCTTGACTGCTATGGATGCAGGCAGGTCCGAGCTCTACGTCGGCGATTATCAAAAAACGGGCGGTGTGCTGAACAAGGTCTCCGAATTCCTTTGCACGCAAGGCGAGTTTGCCTCAGAGTTGCGGAGCCAGAATCCCAAGCCTATGGTGATCACGCCCGAGCAGGTGGTCGCAGAGATCGCTCAAGCTGAGCACGTGCCCTGCGAATTGGTTCCGCAGCCGGGGAGCGGGATCATCGCCCGGCTAGGCCTGGCGAAGCTGGTATCCGAGCGAACCATCAGCGTAGACGAACTCGACGCCAACTACGTCCGGCGCGACGAAAGTCTCTTCTCCTCCAAATAGAGAACAGCTATGTATTCTTGACAATTGAGATTGACTGAATGAGGATTCATTCAGTACACTTTCCTTCGACTGAGCAACGCGCTACTCTGCATCTTCATACCGCGTTAAGGCCCTTTAGGAGTCAGCTGATTATGTCGCCCAAGGCACCGGAAACCGGCTTTGAACTGGCCCACGTCACTACTGTCGAGATCGGAAATAGCGATGCTCCTCAGACTGCTGGTCGCCACCACTCTCCCATGCAAAACACAATCAGAAAAGTTGCAGTGTTAGGCGCCGGAACCATGGGCGCTCGTATCGCCGCTCACGTGGCGAATGCCGGTTTCCCATGCGTGCTGCTGGACATTGTTCCCCCCGGCACAGATCCGGCGGCCGACAAAGCCGCGAAGAACAAGATCGTTGCTGCCGGTTTTGACGCAGCGAAGAAGTCCAAGCCCGCGGCGTTTTCCGATCCGGCGAACGCTTCATTGATTACCATCGGCAACTTTGACGACGATCTCAAGCTGATCTCCGGATGCGATTGGATCATCGAAGCCGTCGCCGAGAATCTCGAGATCAAACGCGCGCTGCTGAAAAAAGTGGAAGCGCTGCGGAAGCCCGGTTCGATTGTGACCACGAATACCAGCGGGCTTCCAGTCAGCAGCATCGCCGAAGGTTTTAGCGCTGACTTCCGCAAGAACTGGTTTGGCACCCACTTTTTCAATCCGCCACGCTACATGCGCCTGCTGGAAATCATTTCCACGCCGGAAGCCGATCCCGCGGCCATCGCAGCCGTCTCGCATTTCGGCGACGTGTGGATGGGCAAGGGCGTCGTTCGCGCCAAGGACACCCCGAATTTCATCGGCAATCGCATCGGTACATTTTCAGTCCTGAACGTCATGCGCGTGATGCAGGAGATGGATTTCAGCATTGAAGATGTGGACGCGCTCACCGGCAGCGCAGTCGGCTGGCCAAAGTCGGCGACCTTCCGCACCATCGACCTCGTCGGGCTCGACATTCTGGGCAGCGTCGTTGGCAATATGCTCCGCAACGTGAAGGACGAGCGCTCCGAGTTAAAGCTTCCCGATTTCTATCAGCAGATGTTGGATCGCAAGCTTCTCGGCGACAAAACCAAAGGCGGCTTTTACAAGAAGGCTAAGGGCGCAAATGGTGAAGAGCGCCTGGGCATCGACTGGAAGACGCTGGAGTATCGTCCGCGACAGAAGGCCAAGTTTCCTGCGCTGGAGATCGCGAAGAACGTTGAGGATACCGGCGAGCGCCTACGCATGTTGCTGAGTGGCGATCCGGAAAAGGACAAGGCCGCGAAGTTCTACTGGACTACGCTCTCTGATCTTTGGACCTACGCCGCGAATCGCATTCCTGAAATCGCTGACACCGTGGTTGAAATTGATCGCGCCATGAAGCTGGGATTCAACTGGGAGATGGGGCCGTTCGAATTGTGGGACGCAGCCGGCGTCGAATCGACGGTTGCGCGGATGAAGAAGGAAGGCAAGCCCGTCGCCGCGAATGTTGAAAAGCTGTTGGCGTCGGGCAAAAAATCCTGGTACGCGGAAAATCCAAAAGCAGGTTCAGGCAAATCCTATTTTGATCTCGCATCCGGCGAGTACAAGCCAGTGGAAGTGCCTTCGGGCGTTTGGTCGGTGGAAGTCGTCAGGAAGTCGAATGGAGTGGTGAAGAAGAATGCGGGCGCGTCGCTGATCGATTTAGGCGACGGCGTAGGCTGCATCGAGTTTCACAGCAAGATGAATTCGCTGGGCGGCGACATCATCCAGCTCATCACGCAGACGCTGAAGCCGGGGAGCTCCGGCACTTCGCTGGGCGACAACTTCGATTCATTCGTCATCTACAACGACGCGCAACACTTCTCAGTGGGCGCCAACATCATGGTGCTGCTGCTCGCCATCCAGGAAGGCGATTGGGACGAAGTGGATATGGCGATCCGCGCCTTCCAGGGAATGACCCAGGCGGTCAAGTTTTCTTCGAAACCAGTTGTTGCCGCGCCGTTTGGCATGGCGCTCGGCGGTGGATGCGAGATCAGCTTGCATGCCGCGGCGCGGAATCCGCATCACGAACTCTATATGGGGCTCGTGGAAGTCGGAGTCGGACTGCTGCCCGGCGGTGGCGGATGCAAGGAGATGACACTTCGCGCGGTGGATAGCGCGATGTCGATCCGTCCGGATGGCCGCGGCGAATCGGTAGAGATGATGGAAGCGATGAAGAAGGCGTTCGAGACCATCGCGATGGCCAAGGTTTCAACCTCGGCGGCTGAAGCGCGCAATATCGGATTCCTTACCGACCACGATCAGATCATCATGAATCGCGACCGCGTGCTGACTGACGCAAAGGCTCGCGCAATGGAACTGGTCCGAGCCGGATATCGAGCGCCGGTGATGCGCACAGACATCCCGGCACCGGGTGAAAACATGATGGCGACCCTGAAACTCGGCGTTCATCTAATGAGACAGGGTGAATTCATCTCTGACCACGAAGTAAAGATTGGAAACAAAGTCGCCGAAGTGATTTGCGGCGGCGCAGTGTCGCCGGGAACTCCGGTCAGCGAGCAGTATCTGCTCAACCTGGAGCGCGAAGGGTTTAAGTCACTCTGCGGCGAGAAGAAGACGCAAGAGCGGATTCAGTACACGCTGAAGACAGGGAAGCCGTTGAGGAATTAAAGATGATGATTCGACCCAGGCAGGCATTCTTCTCTCTGGTGCTGTTTGTTGCATGGCAGGCTGCAGGCGCTCAAGAAGCAAGTTGCCAGCCAGATCCCAAGCGGCATAATTTCAGAGATTGGATCAAAACAGTAGGTCTCGATTACGGAAAGCAATACACCGCATCGGCCAGTCGTAGGAAGCAAATCCTGGAAAATTACGACAAAGTCAAGACTGGCATGTCGCGTCCTGAGATCGAAAAGCTCCTCGGATCGCCAGATGTTGAAGAACGTTTCCGTTCTCCCAAGGTTTATGCGCAGCCCAATCCTGATGCCGTCAAACAGCTTTGCGGACATCAATGGGTGTACTTGCTTTCAAAGTTGGATGTTGAGATAGCGGACATGAAGGATGAAGGTATTTACTTATCGTTTGATGACGACGGGAAACTGACTTGGGCCTCACCGCTGAATGTAAAGGGATTGAAGCAAAAAGGTTTTCCGCAGTAAAGGGAGTGATTCTGTATGCGTGAAGTCGTAATCGTAAGCGCTGTTCGAACGCCGGTAGGGAAGGCCTACAAGGGCACATTGCGGGCTACTCGCCCTGATGATCTCGCGGCAGTCGCTATTACTGGCGCGCTGGCGCGGGTGCCGCAATTGGACAAGGCGGAGATCGAAGACGTCGTCCTCGGATGCGCGATGCCGGAAGCCGAGCAGGGTATGAACGTCGCCCGCATTGCTTCCTTGCGCGCGGGATTGCCGGTTGAGATTTCGGCGATGACTATCAATCGCTTCTGTTCGTCGGGTCTGCAGGCGATTGCCATCGCGGCTGATCGTATTGGGAGCGGAGCGTGCGACGTAATCGTCGCCGGCGGCACCGAGTCTATGACGATGATTCCCATGGGCGGGCACAAAGTCTCGTGCAATCCGTGGCTGGTGGAGAATTATCCGGATGCGTATCTCTCGATGGGGCTCACTGCTGAACGGCTTGCGACGCGCTTTGGAATCACCCGCGAGATGTCAGACGAATTCTCGTTGAACAGCCACAAGAAAGCACTGGCCGCGATTGCGGCGGGCAAGTACGACGAAGAAACCGTTTCCGTTCCTGTGAGCTTCACTACTCCGAATGGCAGCAAGCCCAAGCGCATCAATATCGATTTCAAAGTGGATGAAGGCCCGCGCGCCGACACCACGCTCGAAGCGTTGGCATCCCTCAAGCCCGCATTTCACGCCAAAGGCACAGTGACAGCGGGCAATTCGTCGCAGATGTCAGACGGCGCAGCGGCGGCGGTGGTGATGTCCGCGGAGCGCGCGAAGGCGCTCGGCATTAAGCCGCTGGCGCGGTTTGTTGCATTCGCGACTGCGGGATACAAACCCGAAGAGATGGGTATTGGCCCGGTCTATGCGATTCCAAAAGTTCTGAAGCTGGCTGGGCTGAAGATTTCCGACATCGACGTGATTGAACTGAATGAAGCCTTCGCGGCGCAGTCGCTGTCGGTGATCAAGGCTGGGGAACTCGATCCGGCAAAGATTAACCCCAACGGCGGCGCCATCGCGCTTGGTCATCCGCTGGGATGCACCGGGGCCAAGCTTACAGCGAGCATCATTCGAGAGCTGAAGCGGTGCAATGGCAAGTACGGAATCGTGACGATGTGCGTTGGCGGCGGCATGGGTGCGGCTGGGATCATCGAGAATATTGTTTAAGCGCAGAGGATGCGGAGGACGCAAAGGTTTGTTGTGCGAAAAATCGAAATTGAATGGAGACTGTTTAGGTCTGTAAAGGTTAACCTCTGCGTTCCTTTGCGTCCTCTGCGGTGAAAGAGAGACTTATGGCAACGGCAACAGTTCCTAAAACTAAGATCATCGGCGGCAGCTTCCTGATTGAAGACCGCGACATCGCGGACGTCTTCACGCCGGAAGATTTTACTGACGAGCATCGTCAGATCGCGCAGACGACGGAAGAGTTTGCCCGCAATGAGATCATCCCGAACATGGAGCGGATCGAGCACAAAGAGTGGCAGGTCACTCGCGATCTGTTGAAGAAGGCCGCCGAACTTGGGCTCGCCACCGTGGACATCCCTGAAGAGTACGGCGGGGCCGACATGGACAAGATCTCGTCGTGCATCATCGCCGACCGCATCGCCGTCTCCGGCAGCTTCAGCGTGAGCTTTGGCGGACACGTCGGCATCGGAACTTTGCCTATCGTATATTTTGGCACCAAGGAGCAGAAGTCGAAATACCTGCCTAGGTTGGCAAGCGGCGAATGGATCTCTGCCTATGCGCTTTCGGAAAATACGTCTGCGTCTGACGCGATGAATGCGCGCACCAAGGCCGTCCTCTCCGCCGATGGCAAACATTGGGTTCTCAATGGCGAGAAGATGTGGATCACGAATGCGAACTTCGCTGACGTCTTCATCGTCTTTGCGAAAGTGGATGGCGAGAAGTTTTCGGCGTTTATCGTCGAGAAGGATTTTCCAGGATTCTCAGTCGGGGCCGAAGAAAAGAAGATGGGCATTCGCGGCTCATCGACCGCACCACTCATTTTGAATGACTGCCAGGTTCCCGCGGAGAATCTGCTGGGCGATATCGGCAAGGGACACATCATCGCGTTTAACAGCCTGAACATCGGCCGCTTCAAGTTGGGAGCGGGCGTAGTCGGCGGCGCGCGCAATGCATTGACTAATGCGATCTCTTACGCGAAGGAACGTAAAGCGTGGGGAAAGAGCATCTCTGATTTCGGATTGATCAAAGAGAAGCTGGCCAACATGGCCATCGGCGTTTACGTTGGCGAGGCGCTCGCCTATCGCACGGTGGGCATGATCGAAACAATTCTCGCCGACATTGATAAAAACGCTCCCGATGCTGCTGTTCAGATTCGCAAAGGCATTGAAGAGTACGCGGTGGAATGTTCGATCCTCAAAGTCTGGGGATCGGAGATGATCGACAGCGTCGTCGATGAAGTGGTGCAGATCTACGGAGGGTACGGCTTCGTTGAAGAGTATCCGGCAGAGCGCTCTTATCGCGATGCGCGTGTGAATCGTATTTTCGAAGGGACGAACGAGATCAACCGCATGATCATCACCGGATGGTTGATGAAGCGCGCGATGTCAGGCCAGTTGGCGTTGATGCCCGCCATTAAACAGTTGATGGACGAAGTCCTCGCCGGTCCGCAGATGGGCGAGCCGCTCGAAGGCGCTTTGGCCGCTGAGCGGACGATTATCGCCAACGCGAAGAAAGCGGGGCTGATGGTCTCCGGCGTCGCCATGCAGAAGTACATGATGGGTCTGCAAGACCAGCAGGAGATCATGGGCGCCATGGCGAACATGATCATCGAGGTCTATGCGATGGAATCCGCCGTTCTGCGCACGCAAAAACTCGTTGCGAGCAAGGGCGAAGCATCGTGCGAGACGGCCATCGCCATGACCCGCGCTTACATATCCGGCTCTATCGACAAGGTCGAATCGGAAGCCAAGCGTGTGCTCGCGGCGTGTGCTGAAGGCGACATGCTGCGGACGCAGATGGCCATCCTCCGTCGGCTGTTTAAGTACGAACCATTGAACAGCATTGCTGCCCGGCAGCACGTTGCAGACCGCGTGATTGAAGCAGGGAAGTACGTGTTCTAGCTCTAAATTCGTGAGCCCACGTTTCGCGGCTCACTTCGCTCGACTAGCCAGCCGCGATCGTACCTTGGGGCTCGCCAACTCGCGCGCTGCGTCCTTTCCCACCCACCGACACGAAGCATTTTCTGAGAGCGCCAGGCGCTTGGCCAATTTCAGGGCAGCGACATTGAGCACTGGATCGCGTTTGCCGATGGTGCGCAGAGCCCAGTTCACCGACTTCTTCACAAAGTTACGCTCGTCTTGCGCGCCCCGCTCAATAAGGGGAAGCAAAGCCAGGAATTGTTTAGCGGGAGCAGCTTTGTCGCGCAGGACGAGTGAGGCCATCAGCGCGAAGCCTGAGCGCTTGACGAATTCATGCGGGGAAGCCGACCACTGGCGCGCCTTCTCCCAAGCGAACGGAGTCCGTGAAAACAGGTGGAAACAAACCGTGTCGCAGACGGCCCAGCTGTCGAAACTGGCAGCCCAAGTATTCATCTGCCGTGGCATAACGCGCCGCGGGTCGTCGATCATTGCAGCCAGCAAACGCGCTTCGTAGCATCCGCTCTGCCACAGCGCCATCGCCAGAGTGTGGTCCTTCCCCAATCGCTTCGACAATGTCAGCAAGGTCCCTATTGGCACACCGACTGCGCCGTCAGAGGGAATGCCGTATCGAGCCATTGCTTGGATTGTGCGCTTGGTGCCTCGTCGCTTAAGCCAAGTCAGTACTTCGTCTTTGTCCATAGGCGAATCTTACTCACCAGCGTAAGCCTGCTCCAAACGTTTAATGTCGATCTTGTTCATTTGAAGCATTGCCTGCATAACCCTGTTTGCTTTCACGCGATCTTTGTCTCTCAACAGCTTGCCTAAGACTGAAGGGATGATTTGCCAGGACAGACCAAATTTGTCTTTTAGCCAGCCGCACCGTTCCTCTTTCCCGCCTGCCGAAAGCTTCTCCCACAGATCGTCTACTTCTTGCTGTGTCTCACAATTCACGAAAAATGAAATGGCCGGCGAGAATGTGAATTGCGGCCCACCATTCAGCGCGAAAAATTCTTGTCCGTCAAGTTGGAATGTGGCTGACATTACCGTCCCGTTTGGTCCTGGGGAAACGCTTACAACCTTTGAATTCTTAAAGACCGAAACATAGAAGTTCGCGGCTTCTTCGGCTTTGCCGTCGAACCACAAGAACGGGGTGATTTTTTGCATATAGTTCTCCTTTTTTCAGAATCGTTGGATCTGTTACCGGCGTTGTAGAACTCCGCCGAGCCAGGCACAAGGCAAAGCGGTTAGAGCAAGCAGTATTGGATACCAGTTTGGGCCCAGGTTCATCGGGATGGTCGCAATTGCACCGGCAGTACTGATTACTAGCCCAATCGATCCTAAGATCAGCGCGTGGCGCATTGGATTCCGCGGCGCGAGCTTAGCTGTGATGTAGCCTCCCAATATGCCATAAACAATGCGATAGCTTAGCGCCAGTAGATTCAATCGCGGGTCAAACATCGGTTCGTTCCAAGGCGGATACACTTTGACTAGATGAAACACCTGGTCGGTGCCCAGTGAAAGAACCACAATCGCGACAAATCCCGCGAACACAGCACCGATGCTGCGCAATACCCGTCGGGGCGGCGCATTTGCTTCTGTCGTTGAAATTATCATTTGACCTCCCGGGCCAGCGCCGACGCCAACACGTCGGCGAGCTTGTCGTAGCTCTTAGCCACGCCCGTCTCCATGGGGGATTTGAGGATCGCATCGCGAGTCGCCTTAGAGGAATACAGCATGGTCGCCATGAAAGTAGTCTTGCCGCCTTGCTCCACGAAGACGCTCGTTATCAGAGCCTCGCCTTCGTACCAGGGGTCGTCGAACAATTCGGTGTTCACTAGCCTCTCCGCAGGCACAACCTCGCGATAGACCCCACTTACTCCCATTTTCTTTCCATCGCTACCCTGCCACTCCCAGCGATATCTTCCACCCACTCTCAAATCGATCTCGCAGACCGCCAGCGACCAGCCGCCGAATACTCCCAACCACTGCTTGACCAGTTCGGGCTTGGTGTAGGCATCGAAGACCAGCTTGCGTGGCGCATCGAAGACGCGCGTCATCGCGATCTCGCGGTCAGAGGGTGTGGTGATTTTCAGATTTCCAACGTTTTTCATCGGTGATCTCTCCTATCGTTTTGTGCGTACGCGTTTTTTCTGTTTGGTTTTCGATTCGTTGTTCTTCATCTCGTCTAGAAGCGCGTCCAGCCGCTGGAAGCTTGCTTCCCAATATTGGCGATATCGTTCCAGCCATTCATTCGCTTCCGCGAGTGGCTTGGCCTCGAGCCGGCGGGGCCGTCGCTGAGCGTCGCGTCCGCGGGAGATCAGTCCGGCGCGCTCCAGTACCTTCAGGTGCTTTGAAATTGCGGGCTGGCTCATCGC
>JAOAPH010000055.1 GCA_025462835.1 Candidatus Angelobacter sp.
AGCACCGCAGCATGCATGGCAACAAAGATGCGGAATCTGCCGACACCTCGGCCGCATAAACAATGAGAATCGCCGCGACAGCCGACCTGCATTTCAGTCCGCAGAGCTATGACCACATACGCGATGCCATGTCGCGCGTGCGTGATGAAGCCGATGTTCTCGTCATCGCCGGCGACCTGACCAACTTCGGAAAGCCCGACGAAATGCGCTCCTTGCTAAATGCGCTGGTGCGACTAAGAATCCCGATCATCGCCGTGCTTGGCAATCACGATTACGAAAGCAATGAAGAACAGCAACTGATGCGGCTGATGGTGGATGAAGGCATCAAAGTGCTCGACGGCAGCAGCTATGAACGCGATGGTGTCGGCTTTGCTGGCGTGAAGGGTTTTTTTGGCGGATACGGACGCGGCGCTCTCACCTCATTTGGCGAGCCGGCCGTGAAGGCTTTCGTACAGGCTGGTATCGACGAGGCCGTAAAGCTGGAGAAAGCTCTTTCGCAACTGCGTACCGAAAAGCGGGTAGTTGTCACGCACTACTCTCCGGTGCGGGACACCGTACAAGGTGAACCGGCCGAAATCTACCCATATCTCGGCAGCTCGCGCCTCTCGGAAGTCATTGACCGTTTCGGCGCGGTCATGGCCATCCATGGACACGCACACCACGGCGCACTGGAAGGCAAGACCACTGGCGGGATACCCGTCTACAACGTCGCCTTGCCTATACTTCAATGCCAGCCCGAATCCCGCGTATATCGCTTGCTTGAGGTTTGATCGCGCTATAAGGTGCGCTCGCGTTTTTGTCTTTCGGACGTCTAACACTCATTCCGCCTAGCATTTAACGCCCTGTTTTCAGGTTCCTGAGTTTGACACGGTTGCAAGCGCAGGCGTAGGTTTTTGATTGGTTCCAGCGTTCGGAGTTAGCCGAGAGCTGTATTGCTGCACGCTACAATCCTCAAATGAGATTTACCTCGAGATTGATTTCCCCCGGAGGCTATCGATGAAGCGCAAACTGCGCCCCATTTCTTTCAGGCTTGCCCTGCTATTTACGATTACCCTGGCGCTATGTAGCGCTGCCGCTGCGCAGGACATTGCGTCATTCGAGAAGCGGATCACGGTCAAGAAGCTCGACAACGGCCTGACCCTGCTGGTCGTGGAGCGCCCCGAAGCGCCCGTCTTTTCATTCTTCACTCACGTCGATGTGGGATCCGCGCAAGATCCGCAAGGTCAATCCGGTCTGGCCCATATGTTCGAACATATGGCGTTCAAAGGCACTGACAAGATCGGAACCACCAACTTCGCCGAAGAACGCAAGGTCCTCGACCAGATCGAAGTGGCATATCGCGCTTACGATCTTGAACGAAGAAAAGAGACCGGAAAAGATCCCAAGAAGGTGGCGGAACTGGAAAAGACTTTTAAGGATCTGGTCGTCAAGGCGCAACAGTACGTCAAGGTGAACGAATTCGGCGAGATCGTTGAGCGCAATGGCGGAGTAGGACTCAACGCTTTCACCAGCATGGATGAGACCGCATACAGCTATTCCATGCCCTCCAACGATCTTGAACTCTGGGCATACCTGGAGTCACAACGGTTTCTGCATCCTGTCTTCCGTGAGTTCTACAAGGAACGCGACGTTGTCGTCGAAGAGCGCCGCATGCGCACGGACAGCCGTCCTATCGGGCGCTTGATCGAGCAACTTCAAGCCGCCGCATATATGGCGCATCCGTATAAACACAGTGCGATAGGTTTCTACTCTGAGATCACGGAGGTAAATGCCTCTGATGCTGCGGCTTTGTACAAGGCCTACTACACACCGTCGAACATGATTGTCACCGTGGTTGGAGATGTAAAGGCCACCACTGCGATCCCACTATTGGAGAAATATTTTAGCCAACTGCCTAAGGCCCCAAAGCCGCCCGATATCAACACCGTTGAGCCCACCCAGCTTGGCGAAAAAACAGTCACGCTGCGGGAGACCGGCCAGCCCTGGTACATCGAGGGCTATCATCGTCCCGATTTCCGCGATCCCGACGACGCCGTTTACGACGCCATCTCTGACCTCGTCGCCAACGGACGCACCAGCCGCCTTTATCGCGGCCTGGTTCGCGACAAGAAAATTGCGCTCTTTGCCGGCGGCCAGGGCGGATTCCCCGGCAACAAATATCCCAACCTCTATTTGTTCTATGCCGTTCCAAATCAGGGCAAGAAGCCGGAGGAACTCGCGACGGCCATCCATCAGGAGATTGAGAAACTGAAGACTTCCGATGTCACCGATGAAGAATTGCAGATGCTGAAGACCCGCGCCAAGGCAGACCTCATCCGCGGCCTCGGCGACAACGAAGGCCTGGCGCAACAACTGGGAACCTATCAGGCCCTCTTCGGAGATTGGCGTGAGTTGTTCCGGCAAGTTGACCGCATAGACAAAGTCAGCAAGGCCGACATCCGTCGGGTGGCAGCAAAGACGTTTGTTCCTAGCAACCGAACGGTCGCCGTGATTGAAAGCGTCAAGCCAACGGCGCCTGCTCAAAAAGGAGGCGAATAATGATCCGTAAAACTCCTTCCTTCGCCGCACTCGCGGTTCTGCTGTTGTGCTCTACCGGTCTCTTCGCACAAGACCCACAGGAAAAACAACTCGAGAAGTTAAAACCTGCGCTTCCACAATTCAAGCCACAAGAACCTACGCGAATTCAGTTCCCCAATGGAATGGTCGTATTCCTTCAGGAGGACCACGAGCTGCCGCTGATCGACGGCACCGCTCGCATCCGCGGCGGTTCGCGCGAGATACCCGGGACTAAAGCGGGAATGATCTCCATCTACAGCGAGGTCTGGCGCACCGGTGGCACCACAACGAAAACCGGCGACCAGCTCGATGACATGCTCGAAGCCCGTGCGGCGAAGGTGGAAACCGGTGGCGGCGTCGATTCCACCAGCATCAGCCTCTCTTCGCTTAAAGGCGATTTCGATACCGTCTTCGAGGCATTCGTTGACGTCCTGCGCAATCCGGCATTCCGCGAAGACAAATTGGAGTTGGCCAAGCAGCAGATCGACACTGGCATCTCCCGCCGTAATGATGAGATTGACGACATCGCCGGGCGCGAGGCAGCAAAGCTGGGATATGGCGCGGATAGTCCATACGCCCGCGTGCCTGAGTATTGGACTGTCAACGCTGTCACGCGGCAGGACCTCGTCGATTGGCACAAGCGGACGGTCCATCCCAACAACATCATCCTCGGATTGGTTGGTGACTTCGATTCAAAGGTGATGGAAGCAAAGCTGCGGAAGGCCTTCGGCGACTGGCCAAAAGGGCCGGCGGTCGAATCCGCAAAGGTCGAGATCAAAGAGGCAAAGCCCGGCATTTATTTTGTCGAGAAAGAGGACGTGAACCAGAGCACCATTAAATTCGTCTCGCTCGGCATACGGCGCGATAACCCCGATTACTACGCCACCCGGGTGATGAATGAGCTCTTCGGAGGAGGATTTTCTTCGCGCCTCTTCAGCAATATTCGCACCAAGCAGGGCCTGGCCTATTCGGTTGGAGGTGGCCTCGGCGCGTCCTATGACCATCCCGGACTCTTCAGCCTGAGCATGGGTACAAAAAGCGGCACCACAGCGCAAGCGATCGACGCCTTGAACAAAGAGATTGTCGGACTGGTTAAGGACCCCGGCAGTCCAGAAGAAGTTCAGAAGGCGAAAGACAGCATCCTGAACTCATTCATCTTTGAATTCGACTCGAAGGAAAAAATCCTGAGCGAGCGGATGGCCTATGAATTCTACGGTTATCCGGCAGACTTCCTCGAGCGTTTTCGTGCGGGCATCGAGAAGACCACGCCGGCGGATGTCGCGCGGGTAGTGAAGAAGTATGTGGACGGCCGACAGTTCGCCATACTGGTTGTCGGCAAATCCACCGACTTCGATCGCGCACTTAAGACCTTCGGCGAAGTCCATCCCATCGACATTACGATTCACGAAGAACCACCGGGCACTCCCGCCGCGGCTGGAGCATCCACAGCCCCCGGCAGCCCTCAACCGCAAGCTTCGAATGCTGAGGGCAAGGCGCTGATCTCGAAAGTTGTCACAGCATTCGGCGGAAAGGCGAAAGTCGATGCAGTAAAGGCCATCTCGCAAAAGACTTCTCAAGTCCGCAACTCGCCGCAAGGTGAGTTGACGTTGGAATCGGAATCGATCGCCGTCTTCCCAGACCAGCTTCAATCGGTGATGCATACACCGATGGGCGAGATGAACCTGGTGGTCTCTCCCAACACAGCATTCATGGCCGTCCCCGGACAAGGCGCGAATGATCTTCCCTCGGCGATGAAAGACGGCGTACTGAAGGATCTGAGACGCGAACCTCTCTTCGTAGCGCAACATGCTGACGATCCGGCTTACAGCTTCACCGCAGCGGGCACGGAGAAAGTTGGCGACAAGATAGCCGTCATCTTGAATATCAGCGGAGACGGCGCATCCACCCGCTGGCTGGTGGACGACAAAACAGGACAAGTCGTTCGCGCTTCCTATAAAGCGACTTCAGCCCAGGGACCCACAGATCGTGAGATCGATTATTCCGACTATCGGAATGCCGATGGATTGATGCTGCCCTTTAAGAGAGTCACCAAAGAAAACGGACAGCTTGCCGCCAGCACCGAAGTGAAAGAGTTGAAGATCAATCCTGCCGTCGATCCAAAGATCTTCGCGAAGCCATAAGAGTAAACAGAAAAAGAGGCATTCGTCGTCAGACGAACGCCTCTTTTCTTTAGCGAGCGAGCGTATTAATTACATTGCCACGGTCAGCGGATGGCTGAGCTTGAAAGTCAGTCGCCGTTCTGCCGCCAAGGTTACCTCTTTTTTTCCGGTAGCATAGGCCGCCCCTGTCCCGCTCCCAGCGCCAATGGCGCTGCCTATCAATGCGCCTTTGCCGCCTCCAGCCAGCGCTCCGATCAACGCACCTGCTCCTGCGCCGCCGCCGATCCATTCCAGATTACGCTTCTTGTAGCTGCCGCCTGCCATCACGACGCTAGACGTTTCTAGCGGCGCCTGTTTGCCGTTGATAGCCACCGAGGCCAGCGCTACACGTAAGTATCCAGCGTTGTGCAATCGTCCCGAATGACGCACAGCCACTACACGGCCGACCCCGGGCGCGCCCACAGGCGCAACTGTCTTACCGTTTACTACCAGCGGTTCGGTCAGAACAAAATCGAAGCTGTCTCCCGGTGTTGCCGTCGCGCTTGAGATGCTGTTCTGTAAGCGAATGGAAATCGGTTCTCCTGCGGGCACCACAATGGGTTCGCGCTCAGGCAACAGTTTGCTCAGCAAGCCTTTTTGCTCGCTGGAAGCGTTGGCGTCATTGCCGGCTGCTTGAACCTGATCTGTACCTCGCGACCCGCAACCTGCGATGAGCGCGGCTGCCAGGGTGAGCACAGAAACAACTTGGAATCGATATTTCATGTTGGGCTCCTTTCGCGGAACTCAACATTCTAAGAAGCAGCTATCGTGCCAAACTTAATGGTTTGTTTTCAGTAACCTACAACAAGTAAGGTGAAATACTACATGTAGTTTTTACAGTAAATTATTTCACTCCCGAGACGGATCCCCGGCCACCCGCAACTGCGGACCCAGAAGAAACGCTTGTTGCAGAAGCAGCTTCCGGCTGAGCAACAATGCCGTCGAATGCAGTAGTCGCGATGACGCGTCCATGCGCAGAGCGGACCGCACGTAGCATCCATCCTGTTTCAGCCCGTTTCCAGTTCTTGCCGGAATCCGCGCTCTCAAAGATTTCTGTGGACGTATGCGAGATCGCGATCAGCCGCTGGCTTTCCTCATCGAAGACCATCGACGCCAATTGATTCACAGGCAAGCGACGTAGATATTCCCAGCTGACGCCGCCGTCCTGGCTGCGATATGCGCCTTCGCGCGCAGCCAGAAAGATGTTTTCCTTGCCCAGCGCTACATCGGCGATAGAAGTCACATTCTCCGGCAGCGTGACCTTATGCCATGCTTCACCGCCGTTCGAGGAAATCAGCATTGCCCGCCGTGTGATCGCAACTGTCAGCTCCGGTGTGCTCCTCACGGCCATGAAGGTTGATTCGTTTTCCACCGGTCCGCCACGCCATGTCCGGCCCTCATCGCTGGTGATGAAGATTCCTTCGGTGGTTGCCGCAAACCATTTCTCCGGCGTGAATTCAACATCATTGACCCGTGCACGAAGTTGGGACTTCACCGTCTTGCGGACAATCACTGGTTTTGCTTTTGGCTTGCTCGGATTCTTGGTCGCGATCTCATGAATGTTGATCACGTTATCCAGCGAAACCCACTGCTGCAAAGAATTCTTTGCAGGTTGGCGGAAGGCCATCACCCCGGCATTCGTGCCGGCGATCAGCTCGCCCTTGGGTGTCTGGCGCAATGTGAAGACATCTCGGCCGCCAAGCCCTGCATTCATCTGCTGCCAATCGGCGCCGTCGTTGTGCGTGACAAAGACGCCGCCAAACTCCTTGTCATTGATCAGTCCGGCGTAGATCGTCGAGCTGTCGTTGCGATCAACGAGCATCGACGCCACCTGCCGATGCGCAAAGCCACGATTCGACGCCACAAACGACTCGCCCGAATCCGTGCTCGCCATTACCCCGCTGCGATCGGTCGCAATCATGACGTGACTATGTTGCGCGGGATCGACCAGCACATCGTTCACAATGATGTTGCCGCCCGTCATCCGCTTCCAGGTCGCGCCCGCGTCGGTTGTCTTCCACAGTCCTTCCGTGGTTCCCGCATACACAACATTGCGATTGAACGGATCCTGTTTCAAGACTCGAGTTCGTCGGGCGGAAAATGGCATCCCCTGGACTTTGCGAAATGATCCTCCCGATGAATCGCTCTTATAGATTCCGGAGCACGCGCTCGCATAAACCGTCGAGGGAATCTGCGGATCGATGATGATGGAGAACACGTCCGAGTCATCGATGATTCCGTTCTTGATGTTCTTCCACGTTTGTCCGCCATCTGTTGTCTTCCACGGCAAATGCCATGTGCCGACGTAGATGATGTTTGAATCCGTCGGGTCAATAGCAACAGTCTGGATATTGCGGATGTCCGCATGGTTCGGCGGTGAGATCAATTCCCAGAGGTCGCCGCCGTCATTGCTGCGGAATACTCCGTCCAGCGCTCCTGCAACCAGCACACCGGGATTCGAAGCAGACATGGCAAATCCACGTACCGACTTGCCGCGCATGCCATTCAATACCTTCCACGTCCTGCCCCCGTCGGCACTGCGGAAAACATCTCCGCCGTTGCTTTCAACGCTCCACGCTGCGGCATAAACGACTCCCGCGCGTGTGGGATGGAAGATGACGCGGTCCAACACGTAGTCATTCTTTTCGCCAAGTTTGGCGAAGCGTGCCCAGTTCGCGCCGCCATCTGTGGACTGATATATCTGTCCGGCGCTGGTGCCTAAAAGGATTCGATCAGGCGAATGCGGGTCTCTGGCCAAACTGCGGACGTCGCCGCCATCCGGCCCCAGCGGTTTCCACTGCTGCGCCCACGCAGGCAAACACAGCACCAGCACTAAAGCCAGCAACGCGATTCGATTAGCTTTTATAAAGTTCATACCCCACCTTAGTCGGCCAGAGTAAGGAATGGCGATTCGCGAGGAAAAGCTCGAAACAGCGATACGCAAATCTTACGATGCATTTCCCCGTAACAGAGAGTGCCTCAGGAGTTCCCTCTCGGCAAGTTACAGAAGGTCTACCCGTCTATGTCCTGAAGGCCAACTGCAACGCGCAAGGTGCTGCGTTCAAAAGGAAACGGCCGGCGAGACATCGTCTTCGCCGGCCGTGATTTATGCAGCGTTACTGTTTTTTCGCGGCCTTCTTCTTCGCAGCCGGAGCAGCGTGCTTGGTCGCCGTCGGTTTTACTTTTTCGCTGACGACTTCCGTTCCCTGTCCGTTGAAAGTTGCTCCAGCCGGAACCAGCCAGATCTCCGTGTTCATCGCCTGTCCGCTTCCGGTGCGGGCTTCGATGCGGCTCGCATCGATTCCCTTCTCGGCAACCAGATAGGCTTTGGCGTTCACAGCCCGTTGGGCGGCGAGCTTCTTCGCTCCCGTTTCCTTCGGGTCTGCCTGGCCTACAAGGACTGCCTTTGCATCCGCATCGCGCTGCAAGCGGAGAGCAACTTCGTCGAGGATAGCTTTCGCGGCGTTGTCGACGCGAGGGCTGTTCTTCTTGAAGGCGATCTCATTCAGCTTGCTCGCTTCCGGAGTTGCCGGCGGTGGTGGCGGAGGAGGAGGCGCTTCCACAGTCACGCTCGTCGTCGCAGACGCGGAAAGATTGCGGTCATCGGTCGCGGTGCCCTGGACGTTGATAGTACCCGGCTGCGCACCTGTGGTGTTCAAAGTGGCCGTGTTACCCGTGCCGGAGATATTGCCGGCGCTGGCGGTGTAGTTGTACGTGAGATTACGGCCATCAGGACTGCTGCCTGTACAAGTGATTTGTGATGTTCCGTTCACTTGCACCGTGGTCGGATTCGCCGAGCAAGAGATTGTTGGTGGACGCGGCTGCTTCACCGTAAAACTCGCCGTGCAAGCTGCCGTGCCCTTCTTGCCATCGCTGACATCTGCCTTGACTGCGTACGAGCCCGGCTGCAAACCCTTTGTGTCAATGTTCGCCGTCGCATTTGTGCTGGAAACCTTTACACCGGTCCCGCTCCATGCGTATGTCAGTGTCCGCTTCGGGTTGAAATTCGCCGGAGTCACCGTTGCTGTGACTGGCTCGCCTTCGAAGACTTCTGTCGGATTCACGCTGCACGCTGCGCTCGGCGGCGTCGGAGGTGGCCCAATCGTCCCAAACTTGAATACCAAGCCGGTTGCAAGCCGCGCACCGGCAAATTCCGATTTCTGATTCAGGAAGTTCGGACGGCTATATCTGCCGTATTGCAAGTCGGCCTGGATCAATCGGAAATCCACGCGTGGAGTGATTCCCAGATCGAGACCACCGCCAGCGGTCACACCCAGATTGTAGTTAACATCGAAGTTCGGTGGTGAAAGCGCATAGAGACCGACAAGCACATGACCGAACGGGCTCACGTGTTCCATCGGAAATCGAAATGAAGGGCCAACCTGGACCGTTGTCAGCCGCGTATCCGTACCGAAATGGGTGCCAGAATCGATTGTCAGGCCGCCGTATCGGTTGAACCAGTAAGTCGATGCCACGGTGAAGCCCTTGGGCATATTCGAAAGGTTATCGAAGCCATGGCTACCAGTGTCAGCCCATGCGTATCCCGCAAATATATCGACCTTAGACGGCTGTTGTTCCTGGGCCAGAGCGGCTGTGGCCATCAGGGCAACAGCGAGAAGTAAAAAAAATCCAGCCAGATATTTGAAATTCCTTAAAGACATGCACAATCCTCCGAAGCGTCGCGAAAAGAAAAAGTAGCAGGTAAACAAAAAGAAACGGACGGCCGAAAATCATTTCGACCGTCCGTGGAATTGTACAGGAACTTACCTCGTTAGCAAACCGACCGAACATCAGTTTACTTTGGGCAAATCCTTACTGGGCTTGTCCGGAACCCGTGACTTTCAACACCATCTGGCTGCCGCTATCCAGTTTCACGGTCTTGCCCGCTGACGTGATCACCGATCCGGCTGCATCTCCGGACGAGGCGGAATTCAACTGTAGTCCTTTCATCCCGATCACTCCGGTGCTCGCCGAACTCAGCGACCCGGTTGCCCCGGCTGCAGTCGAGCCCACTTGTCCTACGGCGCCTGCCGTCGATCCCACAGTAGAACCAACATTGCCTGCAGTGCTTCCAACCGCTCCGGTTGCGCCGCCAGCGACACCACCAGCAGTGTTAGCTACGCCGCCCGCCGTCGACCCTACACCACCCAGCAAGCCTCCGCCTCCGCCACCACCACTGGAGCCCATTGCCCGGCCACCGCCGCCGCCACCGGCGCCGAGACTGTCATCGCCGTTGAGAGAGCTGGCTGCCGAAGCTGCCGGCGCGGCAAGAGCCTGGATTCCGGCTTGCAGCGGGACGGACTGGCCGTTTTTGAAAACAGCTTTGTCGAACACGATGCCCAATGTCGATTCCGATTCGCCATTGGCCTTCGCCTTGGCTTCGGTCACATGGCCGATAAGCTTCGTGTTCCGCGGAACTACAACTTTGCCCTTGTCCAGGACATCCGCCGCCGTACGGGCCGTGACTTCATCGCCCGGCTTGGCCTTTTTCGAATCGATGCCCTTGTTGAGAACGGCAGGGATGCTCACGCCTGACGGAATCGTCGTCTCCGGCATCGCGGCAGAAGCGCCCGTATCGTTTGCAGCTGACCCAGAAGCTTTAGCGCTGCCCGACTTTCCTTTACCCGTTGCGCTGCTGTCATTGGACGCATTGGCGGAGTTATTGGTATTGGCGCTCGCGCCTTGTTGCGAGGCGGAGACCGAGGTCTGCGAAGAACCCGCTCCGGAACTCTGTGTGTTGGCCGTGGTTTGCGCCACCGCAGTTGCTAGAAGCAAACTCGATACGAACAAACCTGAAACAACCGATTTCATGTTAATTCCTCCTGAGAGATACATTATTTCTTGACCGTTGGGACATTGAACTTGGGGTCTGTAATGTACTCTCAGATGCAAAATCAGAGTTCCTGACTGCCTACAGTTGCAAGTTATTGGACGTTACTAAAGCAGTAGCACTGTAAAATTTACCAAGTACAAGTGACGTAAGGTGCAAGGGCAGCATCTCACTTTATGAATCTCAAGACTTCAAAGCTGGGATCTTCCAGCCAGGCCCAAATTCATCCCCTGATTCGGAGCGCTGAACTGTAAATGACCAATGAAAGAGTGCTGATCGTAGAAGACGAAGAGAACGAACGCACCGGTCTGGCCGAATTGGTGCATACCTGGGGCTATCGCACCGAGACGGCCAGGGACGGCCTGGAAGCGCT
>JAOAPH010000041.1 GCA_025462835.1 Candidatus Angelobacter sp.
TGCGCAGAATTTCTATGTTGTCGCGGGAAAACCGGCGAAGCTGAACTTCATGGCGCGGCCGTCGCGCGTGCCGGTGGCGCAGCCCGACGTGATCAGTGGCGTCGTGTTCGTGCTTGACCGCAATGACAACCTCGTCACCGCTCCCACTCCCGTGAATTTCCAGCTCGGTGTAAATGGCAGCGCAGCTGCGTCGCATCCTGTGACGAGCAAGAATGGTGTGGCATGGATCAAGGCCGCTTCCGGTAAACAAGAAGGCGCGGCGCAGTTCACGGCTTCCATCGGCGACGTCTCCGCCAAGCGCGTGGTGCAACAAGTCGCGTCTGACCCTTGCAATCTGCGGATGAAGGCGCAACCGGCAGGGTCGAGCATTGAGGTTCAGACCGAACCTATCAAGGATTGCTCCGGCAATCCGGTTCCCGACGGCACAATCGTGACCTTCAGCGAAACCGCGGGGGCACATGGACGCAGCACCGTGGATGCGCGGGTCAAGCACGGAATCGCGCGAGCGACATTGCCGGCAAATCCCGGGGCGACTCTGTCCGTTGCATCCGGAGTGGTTCTAGGAAATGAGATTCGCTGGGGCGGGGGTCAGTAGAAGACTATGACGGCACATCCACGATCCACCGTTTCTGTTCGCACTGCCATTGTGCTGATTACTGCTTTGCTGCTGCTCGCCAGCATTGCGCCCAAGATGCTTCGCGCCCGCGCCGAAAGTTCGGACGAAAGCACCATCAACATCTCCATCGCAGGAGCTGGGCCCCGCGAAGTGGAAGAGACCACGCAGAAAGCCATCCAACGACAGTACACCGCTGTGTGGAAGAACATGGCGGACGCGCTGAAGGAAAACCGCACCGACCTGCTCGACCAGAGCTTCGTCGGCTCGGTGCGTGACCAATTGGCAAAGCAGATTGAAGAGCAGAAGAAGACGGGTGTATCCACTCGTCTGGTGAATAGAGGTCATCAGGTCAACGTCGTTTTCTATTCGCCCGAAGGCACGGCGCTAGAATTGCGCGACACCGCGGAGATCGAACATCAGGTGCTGGACGGCAGCAAGGTCATCCACTCCGAACAGCTCCGGCAACAGTATTTGGTGATTTTCACTCTGGTAGAAGACAAGTGGAAGGTGCGCATCATGCAAGCTGTGCCCGGAGCCTGATGCTCTAGGCAGCAGCGCGGCTGACTTCATTCAACGCCAGCACCGCCAGTTCCAGCCTGTCGCGCGCGCCAGTCTTGTTGAAGATACTCTGCAAATGGCGCTTCACGGTGTTTTCGCTGATGTTGAGCTGGGCGGAAATGTCTTTGTTCTTCTGTCCGCGGGCCACGCAGAATGCGATCTGCCGCTCGCGTTCGGAGAGTCGGTCAAGCGAACTCGGAGGCGCGGTGCCGCGCGTGTCTTGCGCCATGCTGCTGAGAACTCGTTGCGCCAGATCGTCGGAGAATGCAAGCTCGCCGGATGCCACAGTGCGCACCGCGGCAAAAAGTTTGTCCGGGCCATCGCTCTTCAGCACCAGCCCGCGTCCGCCCAGACGAACAACATTTGTGTAGTCAGTTTCACTCTCTGACCCTGTAAGGACAACAGTGGCTATGCGGCTTCCTGCTTTGTCCAAAGTGCGCAAGACTTCAAAACCGTCGCTGCCGGGCATAAACAGGTCGAGCACCAGAACGTCGGGATGCACCTTCTGCACAACTTCCAGCGCTTGCAATCCGTCGCCTGCGGTTCCTTCGACGGCGAAATCCGGCTGCGTTGCAAGCAACGCCGAAAGTGATTCGCGCAGGACGGCATGATCGTCGGCGATCACAATTCGGATCTTCGGCTCAGCTGGTTTCTCGTTTTGTTTTTCTGAGTTACTCACCTTGGTTGTGCTGTTCTGTTTAGCAGCCATGCCTGTTAGATGCGCATTTTAGGCACGAGAATGCCTTCTAAGGCTCCCCCTAATACCTGTGTTGCACTTTTGATTTCACCTAAGTGCGCCGACTTCGGCCAGCTTTCCACCTGGCCCGGTGTGATATAGTCCAGCTCTCAAGTGAGTCTTTCCAGCACTTCAGGAGCGCAACGGTGACGGTTGACGAGGAGCTCTCGTTACTCGAAGAATCGGTACGCCGCCTCAAGATCGAGTACGACGTGTACTTCGGCGGAGGCGCCAAAAAACCCCCGTCGGACACCGAATGGCGCGTGCAATCACTGGTAAAAAAGCACAGTGACGGGCACAAGATGAACTACGCCCAGCGTTTCAAGTACAACAGCATCGTCCAGAAATACTCCCTGTTTAACGGCCTGTGGCAGCAAAAACTCAAGATCAAAGAAGAAGGCTATCGCCGTCCGCAGGATGCAAAACTGGGGATCGCCGGCATGCGCATTGACCAGGAGCACGCCGCTGCTGCCGCGCTCGAAGCCAAGGGTGAGACGCAAGAGGAAAAGGCCTTCCGGACATCCTGCTCCGACGTGAACGCGGATCACGATAATGTCGAACGTCTCTTCAACGCCATGATGGCTGCCAAAAAGAAATCAGGCGAGCCCGGTGGCAACGCCAGCTTCGATTCCTTCAAGGCCTTCGTGCAGAAAAAGACTGACCAGATCCGTAAAGATTACGGATGCCACGCCGTTGAGTATTCTGTCGAGATGGAAAACGGCCAGGTAAAGCTGAAGGCCAAGGCGAAGATCTAGTAGGTGCGCTTTTAGGTCGGGCCGCTAGTCAACTGGGCAGTCCCGGAAATCAAACGTAAGCCCGACGGTCGCAAGTTCGTTATCCCTGCTCAAACGGATGCGGGAATAGAGCGGCACATTACTAGGCAAGGAAGCGTGTTCTCTCATGAACAGACTAGCCAGCCTGGAGTTATAGACATCACCACGCTTGAAATACATACCTTTGGAGATACTCTCGAGCGCATGTTGGTCGAGGCCAATGAAATCGATACTGCTAATCGTGAACGGCTTGCCCTCGTCCATGTCTATGTCCACTGAAATCGTCTGGCGCTCCTCATCAACTCGCATGTCCGGAACAAATGTGGAGTTGATGTAGCCCAGTTCGCCATATACTTTGCGGAGGTTCTCAATACTCTCGCGGATCTTAGTGATATTGAATACGTCACCCTGTTTTATGGGGAACAGGTTGCGCAAAGCCCTAACATTGGATACGGCCCGATTGTTCTTGAACGTCAGGGCCCCCAATCGATACTGCTGCCCTGCATCTACGTGCGCCGTAACCCAAATCCTCTGATTAACAGGACTGCTCGTCAGCACTCTCGCATCCACCTGAACCTTAGTTTTGAAATATCCGCGCTCCTCCCAAGCTAGAGCCACTCTCTTCTGTAGCTCGAATATCACCGCATCAAGATCACCTGAGTAGGTGCGTTGCCGGAGACTGCTGGCAACTTGCTCTTGATCTGCTAGCGGAATTTGCAATTGACCCTCGAAGTTCAGCTCCGCAACGGTGGCTTGGAGGCCAGTGGGCCGACTCGCGAAGTCTTCAGCTGGACACGGACTTATCCGTTGACGCTCGGGAACTGTGGTAAGCACAGATTGGTTGGCAGGACTTGGACGGCTAAGAAACAAGCCAAGAGTAGCGAACAGTAGAGAGAGCGTGTGCGAACTTGCAGCACATCACAACATTATAGGCTTGCTGATTGACGCTGGTTCAATCCCTCCAAGTCTCCACTCCTGTTATCCTAATCCGTTCCATCCCACTTTCAGGATCTCTGATTGCCTACCACCACCATTCAGCGCGCCCTCCTCAGTGTTACCGATAAGACCGGCATCGTCGATTTCGCCAAAAAGCTTTCCCGGCTCGGCGTCGAACTGGTCTCCACCGGGGGCACGGCAAAGCTGCTGCGCGATTCCGGCATCGCGGTCAAAGACATTTCCGAGCTCACCGGATTTCCGGAGATGCTCGACGGACGCGTGAAAACACTCCATCCCAAGGTCCACGGCGGCATTCTTCATATCCGCGACAATCCCAGCCATCGCGCTTCGGTTGCCGAGCATGGCATCCAGCCCATCGACATGGTTGTGGTGAACTTGTACGCATTTGAGAAGACCGCCGCAAAGCCGGGTGTCGAATTTCAGGAGTTGATCGAGAACATCGATATCGGTGGGCCATCGATGATCCGCTCGGCGGCGAAAAACTTTCACGATGTCGCCATTGTTACTTCGCCGGACGATTACGCCAACATCGCCGAAGAGCTCAGCTCGTCGGGCTCACTCTCCGCGGAAACGAAATGGCGGCTGGCACAGAAAGCATTTGCCACCACTGCGGCTTATGATTCGGCAATCGCGTCAACGCTAGAGAAGATCGCCAGCCCAACCTCCGGCGTCGCTGATTCGAAAGCTGCCGCCGAGCCGCTGCCTTCCACGCTTCGCCTGAACTACACCAAGAAAATGGATCTGCGCTACGGTGAGAACCCGCACCAGCGCGCCGCCTTGTATGCCGAAGCTGGCGCGGAAAACACAGGAGTCGCCAACTGCAAGCAGCTTCAAGGCAAAGAACTTTCCTACAACAACATTGTTGACCTCCAAGCGGCCTGGGACCTGGCGCAAGAATTCGACGAGATCGCCTGCGTGATCATCAAGCACACGAATCCCAGCGGCACCGCAACCGGCAAGACGATTTTGGAGGCATACAAGAAGGCGCTGGAAGTCGATCCTGTCTCAGCTTACGGAGGAGTCATCGGCATCAATCGCCCCATCGACGCCGAAGCCGCGGAAGAGATTGCCAAACTGTTTGTGGAGGCCATCGCTGCGCCTTCGTTCGATAGCGCTGCGCGGGCAAGGTTCGCCACCAAGAAAAATCTTCGGCTGGTCGAAATCACTCCGGCAAAACCGGGATGGGCGCTGAAGCATGTCTCCGGCGGCATGCTGGTGCAGGACCCCGACATCCGCCCTCTTACAGAGGCCGACCTGAAAGTGGTGACCACGCGCAAGCCCACACCCGAAGAGATGCGCGCGATGTTGTTTGCGTGGAAGGTGTGCAAGCACGTGAAGTCGAATGCCATCGTGTACGCGCGTGACGGCCAGACAGTGGGAGTGGGTGCCGGACAGATGAGCCGCGTGGACTCCTGCAAGATCGGCGCGATGAAAGCTGTTCTGCCGCTCGCCGGTACCGTGGTCGCTTCGGACGCTTTCTTTCCTTTTCCTGACGGCGTGGAAGAGGTGGCAAAAGCCGGAGCGGTGGCCGTAATCCAGCCGGGCGGATCAGTGCGCGACCAGGAAGTGATTGACGCAGCGAATCGCTTGGGACTGGCCATGGTTTTTACCGGCGTGCGGCACTTCCGGCACTGAGCGGAACTGATCTTCCCGCCGCGACATCCGTCATCATTTGGTGTTTGAACTCAATGAAATGCAGCCTCGCCACGATTGGGATTAAGGCGAGAAGCTGCGCATTTGCTACCCTTCCGGCGTACAATTGAGAATCTGCTCTTGGGCTGTATCTTGGGGCTTCGTAGCGGCATCCAATCCTTTGCAGATTCAGTTTTTTGGCTTAGGCCAACTGTGAAATACGGCAAGAGATTTTTGTTCGATTTTGAGTGCTAGACCTTTTCCCATGATCATTTTCCGTACTGCTCTACTTGCGTTAGCAAGTTCATTGGCCCTCCCCGCAATCGCCCAAACTCAGACTCCCGCTTCACCCGCCGGACCTCAGGCCCAGCCTCAGCAGCAGCAACGCCAGGCCGCTCCGCAATCGACTGTCCACGATTCCAATGGCAACAGCCAGGCGAAATCGGCCCTGGCGGTGAACCAGAAGAAGCCGCGAGACCGCGCCGCAGCCTACTACCACTACGCCCTGGCGCACTCTTACGAGGAACTGGTGGCGCTCTACGGTCGCTCGGAGTATGCCAATAAGGCGATTGAAGAGTACAAGCTCGCGATTGAGAATGATCCCGATTCTGAGTTCCTGAATTCCGGCCTCGCCGAGCTTTACGCAAAGACCAGCCGCATCAAAGATGCCGTCATAGAAGCGCAAAGCATCATCCAGCGCGATCCCAAGAACGTGGACGCTCGCAAACTTCTAGGCCGCATATACCTCCGCTCTCTGGGCGATTTGCAGTCCGGCACGCAATCGCAGGAAGTTCTGAAGCTCGCCATCGAGCAGTTCGAGCAGATCGTGCAGTTGGAACCTAAGGCGATCGACAATCACCTTCTGCTGGGCCGGCTTTACATCCTGAATAAAGATCTGCTCAAGGCGGAAAACGAGTTCAAAACAGCCGTCAAGCTGCAGCCTGACTCTGAAGAGGCCGTCACCAATCTTGCTTATCTTTACAACGAGGAAGGCGATCAGGTTAAAGCCACGCAGACGCTCTCTTCCATTCCCGAACCGGGTCGCACGGCAAAACTTTACTCCGCGCTGGGCTACACCTACGAGCAACAAAAGGACTACAAGAAAGCCATTGACGCTTATCGCAAGGCAATAGAGCAGGACAAAGAGAACCTGGACGCCATGCGTGGGCTCGCGCAGAATCTGCTCAGCGACGGCCAGCTCGAGGCCTCGATCGAAGAATACAAGTTGATCGTAGAAGCGGACCCGCAGGACGCGCAGGCTCAGTTGCGCATTGCCGAGATCCAGCGACGCAGCGGCAAACTTGACGCCGCGCTCGAAAGCCTCAAGAAAGCCGAGTCGCTGGTCCAGGATTCGATGGAAGTCCCGTACAACTTTGCGCTGGTCTATGCGGCGCAGGGACGCTATGACGATGCCATTCTGACGCTGCAGAAGCTTCTAGACAAGACCGCGAAGCCGGACGGCCACTACGATCAGAGCGAATCCAACAATCGCGCAGTCTTCCTGGAACGGCTGGGAAATATTTATCGTGAAGTAGGCAAGACCCAACCGGCGCTCGATACCTTCCGCAAGTCCCTGACTCTGGGTGATGAGAATGCCATTCGCGGCTATCAGCAGATCATCGACACCTTGCGCGACGCGAAGCAGTGGTCGCAGGCCACAGCGGTTGCACAAGAAGCCGTGGCGAAATATCCAAAAGATCGCGGGCTCAAGCTGACGCTTGCTGGACAACTGGTCGATACCGGGCAGGTGGACAACGGTCTTGCGCAGGCCAGGTCAATGCTGACCGGCAAGAACAACAAAGACGACCGCGAAGTTTATCTGGGGATCTCACAGATCTATAGCCGCCTACGGCGCTGGAAAGAGGCGGAAGAAGCTGCCGTCCAAGCCGAAAAGCTTTCGAGCACTCCGGACGAGAAGGAATACGTCGCCTACGTGCAAGGCTCGCTGTTCGAACGCCAGAAGAAGTACGACTTGGCTGAAGAGCAATTCAAGCGCGTGCTGGCCAACGATCCCCAGAACGCCGGAACCTTGAACTATCTGGGGTACATGCTCGCTGACCGCGGACTTCGTCTGGATGAAGCCGTCGGATATTTGAAGCGCGCGCTGGAGATCGAGCCCCAGAACGCCGCGTTCCTTGATTCCATCGGATGGGCATACTTCAAGCAGGGCAACTACGAGCTTGCCGAAGAAAACCTGCGCAAGGCCGTGAACAAGACCAGCAATGACGCCACGTTGCACGAACATCTTGGCGACCTCTACCAAAAGACCGGACGCCTGAAGCTCGCCGCCGACCACTGGGCCCGCGCATTGGAAGAGTGGAACAAGTCTGTTCCTACTGAGGTGGATTCCAATGATGTCGCCAAAGTGCAGAAGAAGTTGGAAGGCGCGCGCGTAAAACTGGCGCAACAGCAGAAATAGAGTACTTGATTTAAGAGGCGGCACAGTTTGCATTCAGTGAACTGTGCCATTTTCTTTGCCGCTCGTTGTAGACTCTTGCCATGCTTGCATCCTATGCTGCGCGATCCGACGCCTCTCCAGGCCGCCGACATCCGGAACCGCAGCATGCCTACCGCGACGATTTTCAGCGTGACCGCGACCGCGTGATCCACTCGCGGGCGTTTCGTCGCTTAGAGAACAAGACGCAGGTCTTTACGCGCCGCCTTTCCGATCACTTTCGCAATCGCCTCACGCACACCATTGAAGTCGCGCAGATCTCGCGTACCATCGCTGCCGAGTTGGGACTGAACGTGGATCTTGTTGAGACGCTCGCGCTGGTCCATGACATCGGGCATCCGCCGTTTGGACACGCAGGAGAAAAAGCACTAGACCGGGTGATGCGCGAGCAGGGCGAATCTTTTGACCACAACCTGCACGCGCTGCGCATCGTCGAACACTTTGAGCAGCGCTATGCCGATTTCCGTGGACTGAACCTTACCTTCGAAGTCCGCGAGGGAATCATCAAACATTCGCGCGATTACAGTGCGGCCGAGTATCCGCAATTGACGGAGTACCTGCTCGACAAGCGTCCGCCGCTCGAAGCCCAGCTCATCGATCTGACGGACGAGATCGCTTACAACACCGCCGATCTCGACGACGGAATGGAATCCGAGATCATCGACCTCGCTCTGATACGCAAGAACGTCGGCATCTTCGAGCGCTTCTATCGCGAGGTGGAGAAGCGCTATCCCGCGGCAATCGACAAGTTGAGATTCAACGAAGCGTTGAAGCGGGTGCTCGATTGTCTCGCTGGCGATCTCATCAACACTACGAAATCGCGCTTAGCGGATGCGAACGTCAAGACGATGGACGACGTCCGCAACGCTCCTCAGCGCCTGTCCGCGTTCAGTGATTCCGTTGAAGCCGAGCGCCGCGAGGCCAAGCAATTCCTCTACTCGCAGCTCTATTACAGTCCGGAGTTGAAGCGCGACAAGGAACAATCAGAGCAGGTGATCACAGACATGTTCAGGTTCTGGTTCGCCAATCCTGAAAAACTTCCGGCGAGCTACCGCGAACAGGCCAGCTCGGGCGATTCCTCAAAGGCACGCATTGTCTGTGACTACATTGCGGGAATGACGGACAACTTCATCAACGAGCAGCACCGGATCAATTGCGAATAGCGAGTGCGATCTAAGGCATGCTGAAGAAGTGCTGCGCCCATCGCACAAAATTTTCCCAGGCACCAGCAGCTTTTGAGACACGACCGAACGGCGGATTGACCTCATCCTCGTTCTTGGTTTCCACAAAACCATTCGGAACTTCGAACAGTTTGGGATCAAGTGGCTCTTCTGACCAGTCAACCACTTCCATACTGGACTGGCTCTGCGATGGGGAGATTACGTGATACTGCTGCGAAACAGGGAATCCTATTCGAGCAGTGCCCGTATGCGTCTCGGTGACATTTTCGCCCACAGTACCAAGCTGAGACTGCACCTTGGTGTTCGGGGGTAGACCCATCTGCTTGCGGCAATACATAGGAGCGTCAAGATCGATATACCAGGTCTCTTCCACTGAAGTGGATTGCGAAAGGTGCCCGTCGTAATTCCTCGTGCTTTCGGTGGTTTGCCTGACAAGCCACGCCTCATGATTGTGAAAGTCTCGCTTGTCACCGGTTTCTTTCACCGAGACATCACGTTTTTCAGTGTAGCTCGTGTTTGCAGCGGTTCCGCCCGTTAGCCGACCGGCGCTCAATATTCCGGTGATCAAACCGGTTGGGTGCGGTTTGATGTCATGCACAAAATATTTCTTGGTATCCAGGTTCAATAGCAGAACGCGATTCAGGTCGCACTGCATGATCATTGCGGTATGTGGGCCATAGATAAAGCTCTCTTTAGTTTGCCCGCCGATAGAAGATTGGCTGTCGATGCGCTGCCTTTCGCCTTTGACGTAGTACACGGTGTCGTGCGACGGCCCATTGCCATAGACGATCCGTCGCGTGTATTCCAGGTCTCCTGCGAAAGCAGGCGAGGTCATAGCCATTAAGAACAAGAACGGTGCCGAAGTCCTCAATATCTTGCTCATTCAACTTCACCCGATCAATTTCTGAGATGCATCATCATGCACCGACGCGTTTGAACGCTGCCTGCGCCGCATCGACCGTCTCTTCAATGTCGTCCGGCGTGTGCGCAATGCTGAGAAATGCTGCCTCGAACTGCGACGGTGGCAGGTACACTCCGGCGTCGAGCATCGCGCGATGGAATTTCCCGAAGGCCGCCGTGTCTGACTTCTCCGCGCTCGCCCAATCCCAGACGTTTTCGTCCTTCTTGCGGAAGAAGAAGGTGAACATCGATCCCACGCGGTTGCAGGTCAGCTTCACTCCCGCATCCTGCGCAGCTTGCGCAACGCCTTCCACCAATAGCTCCGCGTTGAATTCGAGCTTTTGATAAACCTCATTGTGGTCGCGCAGATATTTCAACGTCGCCAATCCCGCGGCCATCGCCAGCGGATTCCCGCTCAGCGTTCCTGCCTGATAGACAGGGCCCAGCGGCGCGACCATGTCCATGATCTTTGCCGAAGCTCCATAAGCGCCGACCGGAAGCCCGCCGCCGATGATCTTTCCCAGGCATGTGATATCAGGCTTGATCTTGTAAAGCTCCTGCGCACCTCCGAACGAGATGCGAAATCCGGTCATCACTTCGTCGAAGATCAGTAGCGCGCCGTCTTTCTGCGTAAGCTCACGAAGTCCTTCCAGATATCCCGGCGCAGGCAGGACGCAGCCCATGTTGCCCACCACCGGTTCCACGATCACCGCCGCGATCTGGTCTTTGAATCTCTTGAACGCCTTCTTCACCGCGTCCAGATTGTTGTACGGCAGCGCCAGCGTGAGCTTAGTGAATTCTTGCGGAACGCCCGCCGACCCGGGAATCCCCAGCGTCGCCACGCCGGAGCCGGCTTTAACCAATAGGAAATCGGCGTGTCCGTGATAACAGCCTTCGAACTTCACAATGTATTTGCGCTTGGTGAAGGCGCGGGCAAGACGGATCGCCGACATCGTCGCTTCCGTCCCAGAATTGACGAACCGCAGCTTCTCGATCGACGGCACCGCTTGCACCACCATCTCGGCGAGCTCGGCCTCAAGCGGCGTAGACGCTCCAAAGCTTGCCCCATTTCGGGCGGCCGTCGTGATCGACTTCACCACCGACGGAAACGCATGTCCCAGAATCAGCGGCCCCCACGAGCCGACATAGTCGATGTACTCGTTTTCATCGGCATCGACAATATGCGCGCCGACTCCGCGCACGATTATCGGCGGATCACCACCCACAGCGCGAAATGCGCGCACAGGAGAATCTACTCCTCCGGGGATGACGCGCTCAGCGCGCTGCTGCCACTTGCGGGAGATATTGAGCTTGCGGGACATGCGGGATATTGTAGCGGGTTAGAGCGAATTCACGACGGAGGCGCGAAGAAAAGGATGGCGCCAACACAGAGATGTCGCTATGACTTCAATTTGTTCATCTCGGGAATGATGAAGCCGAATGCACTGCTTTCCTTCACTTTTTTGTTGTTAATCTTGTTCAGGAAGGGTTGACCGATAATGTACACAAAAGGCCCATCGCGATCGGTCCAATTCTTTCCAAACGGTCGCGGGGAATAACTCGCGACGTTTGAGACGATGAGCAAAGTACCGTCTTCAAGGATATCGCCCACTCCTATGTCTACGCAGGGATAAATGTGTTCTTCGTCCATAAAAACACGGTTCACGATTACATCGGAAATTGACTCTCTGATCGGCTGCGATTTCTGTCCGAGCCATGAGAAAGCAATGTTCCTGGGCAGTGCCTTACCGGCATGCTGCTCGGCAAGCCGAATGACATCCTCAAGCGCACGTTCTACAAATCCCTTGAATTCCGATCGTGTCATACATTTGAATTGCTTGAGCCAGGCCCCCCTACAGCTTCTTCACCCGCTGCACTTCTCTCACGCCGCTGATTTTGCGGACGCCGGTCGTGATCCGTTCCAGGTGCTTGAGGTCTTCGATGTCCACCACCACGTCAATGGTCGCGGTTCCGTCGGCGGTGCGTACGTCCATATTGCGGATGTTGGTGTTGTCATCGCTGATGACGGCGGTGAGTTGCTTCAGCATTCCCGAGCGGTCGTCGCAGAAGACGGTGATCTTCACCGGATAAGTGCCCGGCTTGCCGACCCTGGTTTCCACTTTCTTTGACCATTCCACCGCGATCTTGCGTTCCGGCTCGTAGAGAAGATTGGTCACATTCGAGCATGAAGCCGAATGCACTGCCACTCCCTTGCCGCGGGTGATGTAGCCGACGATCTGCTCTCCCCGGATGGGATTACAACAGCGCGCGCGATATATCAGCAGTTCGTCATGTCCCTTGACCACGATAGCGGCGCTGTCTCCCGTGCCGCCGAAGACGCGTTTGATAACGCCGGTAAGCCCGCTCGGCTTGGCTTCCGTGTCGGACTGCGGCTGAGCGTCTGCCCCGGCACTGTCCGGGGCAACGCGCGCCAGCACCTGTCGCGCCGGGAATTTTCCGTAGCCGATTCCTGCATATAGATCGGGCACGCCGCCTAATCCGTATTCGGAAGCGACACGCTCAAATTCTTTATCTTCGATTCCCTTCAGCGTCACGCGATATTTCCGCGCTTCTTTCTCGATCAGCTTGCGGCCGATCTCGATGGCGCGTTCGCGCTGATGCAGGTTCAGCCAATGTTTGATCTTGTTACGCGAGCGCGACGACTTCACAAAGCCAAGCCAGTCGCGGCTGGGCGTGTGTCCTGTCTGCGTCATGATCTCCACCACGTCGCCGTTCTGCAGCTTGTGGCGCAGCGGCACGATGCGTCCATTCACTCGCGCGCCGACGCATTGGTGTCCCACTTCGGTGTGGATGGTGTAAGCAAAATCCACGGGAGTGGCATCTCGCGAAAGGATCACAACCTTGCCCTTGGGCGTGAATGTGTAAACCTCTTCGGGATAAAGATCCACCTTGAGCGTGGAAAGAAACTCACTGGGATCGGAGACGTCCTGCTGCCACTCCACTACCTGCCGCAGCCATGAGAGGCGTTGCTCGTCCTTCGCCGATACCGGCCCGCCATGCTTGTACTTCCAGTGCGCAGCGATGCCCTCCTCCGCCATCTTGTGCATCTCTTCCGTACGGATCTGCACTTCAAATTGCATCCCGCCTTCTACGATCACCGTGGTGTGCAGCGACTGATAAAGATTCGGACGAGGCATGGCGATGAAATCTTTGATTCGCCCCGGCACCGGACGCCACAAACCATGGATCGCGCCCAGCGCGGTGTAGCAGTCTTTAACAGATTTGGTAATGATGCGGATGGCCAACAGGTCATAGACCTGGTCAACGGTGATGTGCTGGCGCAGAAGTTTTTGGTGGATGCTGAAGAGCCGC
>JAOAPH010000078.1 GCA_025462835.1 Candidatus Angelobacter sp.
GTTGCCGCATCTCGTCCGATCTGCGATTCCGGCTGGCTCCCGATGGACCGCCAGGTCGGATCGTCAGGCCAGACCGTCGCGCCCAAACTGTATCTTGCGCTCGGCATCAGCGGCGCAATCCAGCACATTGTGGGCATGAAGGGCTCGCGCACGATCATCGCCATCAATAAGGATGCGGAAGCTCCAATCTTCGAGATCGCCGACTACGGAATCGTCGGCAACTTATTCGAGATAGTCCCGCCACTGATCGAAGAAGTGAAAAAGGCGAAGGCGTAAACCGAGTTTCAAGTTGCGAGTTTCGGGTTGAACCCCTTCCTCGCGTTTTCTTTTGCTGACGGTTCAACTATGAGCAGTTCGTTTCGCGATCTAGTCGTTTGGCGGAAGGCTAAGAAGTTGAGCCTCGACGTATATCGCGTATCGAAACAATTTCCTCGTGACGAGATCTACGGCCTGACTTCGCAAACACGCAGGGCGGCCATTTCCGTGGTGTCGAATATCGCAGAGGGCCAAGGCCGGTTGACCCGAGGAGAATTTCTGCAGCATCTTGGAATCGCTCGCGGGTCGTTGTTTGAACTTCATAGCCAGCTAGAAATTGCGACCGATCTCGGATATGTGACAGCTTCTGATTTTAGGGATCTCGACAGCTTGATCGGAGAGGTCAGAGCCATGCTTCTTGGCCTAATTGATTCTCTTAAACCCAAATCGAAGGCAGCGGGAGCTTGAACTCGAAACCCGAAACTCGTAACTTGAAACTCCTATGATTCATTTTCGTAAGCCGCTCGCAAACGTTGAACGTCCGCAAATGGAAGCCGATGTAGTGATCGTTGGCGGCGGCCCCTCCGGCATGGCTTGCGCGCTGCGCCTCTCGCAATTGATTGACGACCACAACGCAATCCATCCTGACGCGCAACTGAGCAAAGAGAACATTTACGTTCTGGAGAAATCGCGCGAGACGGCGCAGCACCTGCTCTCCGGTGCATTGCTTGACCCACGTTCGATGCGCGAGTTGCTGCCTGGTTTTGAGAAGGAAGCGCCCATCGACGCCGAAGTAGTCAAGGAGGCGGTGTACTTCCTCACCGAAAAAGGTAAGTTCAAATTGCCTATCACGCCGCCACCTTTGCGCGACCACGGCAACTACGTCATCTCAATCAACAAATTCGTAAAGTGGATGGGAGAAAAGGTCGAGGCTGCCGGGATCACCGTCTTCAACGGATTCGCCGGTTCTGAGTTGCTGATCAAAGGCGACCGCGTGATTGGCGTCCGCACGGACGATAAGGGTGTCGACAAAGAAGGGAATCCCAAATCGAATTTCGAACCCGGATATGACCTTAAAGCGAAATGCGTGATCCTCGCCGAAGGCAGCCGGGGATCGCTCACCAAGCAACTTGTCGCCCGCTTCAATCTCGACCACGATCGCAACCCGCAGACCTACGGCGTTGGCGTCAAAGAATTATGGGAAGTCCCCAGCGGACGCGTTTCCAAAGGCGAAGTCATTTACACCATGGGGTATCCGCTAACCACACAGGAATACGGTGGCGCCTGGATCTATGGCTCAAAGGACAACATCGTTTCTCTAGGCTTTGTCACCGGGCTCGATTACCACGACCCGCGCATCGATCCGCAGAAAGTCTTGCAGGAATTTAAGAAGCATCCATTCATTGCACACCTGCTTGAGGGCGGCAAGATGATCCGCTACGGCGCGAAGTCTCTTCCCTATGGCGGATGGTTTGCGATCCCGCCGGTCGCGGGCGATGGCTGGATGATACTCGGCGACTCTGCCGGCTTCCTGAACTCACAACGGTTGAAGGGAATTCACCTGGCGATCAAGAGCGGGATGCTCGCTGCCGAAACTGCGTTCGACGCGATGACGACAAACGACTTCTCCAGCCAGCAGCTCCGTACTTATCAAACGCGAGTGGACAAGAGCTGGATCAAGGAAGAGCTTTGGCAGGTGCGAAATTTCCATCAGGGATTTGAGCACGGCATGCTCGAAGGAATGGTGCACACCGCATTTCAGCAGATCACCGGCGGACGCGGCTTCCATGAACGCTATGCCAGCGTTCCCGGCCACGAGCGCATGCAGACTTTGAACACGCTCTCTCCCGTCGGCGACGACCGCGCTCACATGCTCGGCACGGCAAAAGGCGATGGCAAACTTACCTTCGACAAGCTGACCGACGTGTACCACTCCGGCACCAAACACGAAGAAGATCAGCCGTCGCACCTTGTCGTGCATGACACGAATATCTGCGCCACGCGATGCACCGTAGAATTCGGCAATCCTTGCCAGAGCTTCTGTCCCGCGAGCGTTTACGAGATGGAAGAAGCTGCGGACGTGCCTGGAGGCAAGCAGCTCCGCATCAACGCCTCAAACTGCGTCCACTGCAAGACCTGCGACATCATGGACCCCTACCAGATCATCACTTGGGTTCCGCCCGAGGGTGGCGGCGGGCCGAATTATGATGGAATGTGACTACTGAGTCTTCTTCGTAGCAGCGGCAGCCGCAGCCTTTCTGTCCGCATACGGGTCCGGAGGATCAACTGCGCTCTCCATCCATGCCGTGTACCAGAGATTAGCCAGCATCTGCGCTCCGGCTGCAAGTCGTTTGTTCGCGAACTCTCGTCCTTCGGCTGAGCCTTTGCCTGCGAATCCGCCTGCTTTCTCAATCTTGTATAGTGGCTCGACCAGGCTGTTCGACTCTTTCAGATACGCAATGTAATCCTGCCGCGGATTCTTCAACTGCACCGGCTCATGGACTAGCGGTGAAAAATCCTTCGACGTCAGATTCTCTTTGACAAAGCGAGTCTCAAAATCCGAGTGGATGCCATGTTTCGTGACGTATCCATTCGGATTGTCTCCCACCCACCCATCGTATTTCACGCTGACGTGCAGCGGCTGCGATCCATCTGCCACGTAATGTCCCAGCCATCCGGCGTACAGAATAATGTTGTTCTCGATGCCCGCGGCCTTCTTCTTGTCTTTGTCTGCGAGCGCATGACGATATTCGCGGAACGCTACCTTCATTCGCTCATATACTTCCATTGTGATGTACGGCTGCATCCCGACCCTGTCGGGAAGCAATTCGTCGGCCTCTTTTTGCGGCACCCCCGCAGCCAGCATCGCCGCGCGCTTCTCGTACAGCTTCTTCATAAAGCCGTAGCGGCCCACAGGAAAATCGCCGAACTCGGCCGGCCAGCGCTCAATATCGATGAAGTGATCGGCCTCTTGCGAATACTTCAACTCGGGCTCGCCGTTCTGGTTCCTCCAGCGATCGGGCTCCGGCCCAAGATATCCCAGCCTGTCCGCGGCCTTGTGCAGAAAACCTGGCATGGATTTCGGCAGCTTCATCGCCGCCACTTCGTTGATCCACGTGTGTCCTTCCTGCCCCCACGCACTCACCGGTTGCCGGCCAGATATTACGATTGCGATCAAAACAACAACAATCCCCCGCGCGAGATTCCGCATTGCACGTCTCCCAGATTCAGATAAAGATTGGAATGAAGTACAGGGATTATAATGGCAGTAGGTATCCGACCGTCCTTCCCTGTGGGAATACTCTGGAAATGGCGGCGAGTCCGGCATCAATCCGCCGGACGAGGGCGCAAGTGGAAACGCTCGCGCCTCCCGTGCAGATGTCATCTGCGCATTGGAAAGGGACCTCACTCGCCAGCGCTATCTCACGCCTGCGGGATTTACTTCCTTTTCCTTCGCAAACACATCTCACCAACAATTGAATAATGCGAATCACCGACAAATTCGGCCGTGCCATCACTGACGTGCGCGTCTCCATAACTGACCGCTGCAATTACAAGTGCGTCTATTGCCGGACGGGAAATGAAGGCGCCCAGTATGCAGATCTACCCATGGCCGATTACCTGCGCATGGTTCGAGTGCTCGTTAGCATGGGGATTGAAAAGGTGCGGATCACCGGCGGGGAGCCGCTGTTACGGAAGGGTGTTGTCGATTTCGTTCGCGAACTGAGCCTGCTTCGCACGATTGACGGCAATTCTCTCGACACCGCGATCACCACCAACGGCCACCTGCTCGCAAATCTCGCTCAACCTCTGAAAGACGCGGGATTGAAACGCGTGACCGTTAGCATGGACGCAGTCGATCCCGCCAAATTCGCGCGTATCACTCGCGTGGAGAATGGATATCAAAACGTGACCGCCGGCATTCGCGCTGCGCGTCGTGCAGGTTTAGATCCAGTGAAAGTGAATTGCGTTTTGCTGCGCGGCTTCAATGAAGATCAAATCGTGGAATTCGGAAAGTTCGCGCGCGACGAAGGCGTCGTGGTGCGCTTCATCGAGTTTATGCCGTTGGAAGAAGATCGAGTGTGGACGCCGGAGATCGTGGTTTCTCTGGATGAGATTCTTCAGCGCATGAGTCAGTTCATGCCGCTCAAAGAGATTGCTCATGCTTCAAGCGAGACCGCCCGGCGATATGTTTTCGATGACGGCATCGGCGAGATTGGCATCATCGCTCCCGTCTCGCATCCCTTCTGCGGACATTGCAGCCGCATCCGCATCACCTCAGATGGCAAGATTCGTACCTGCCTTTTTTCTCAGGTAGATCACGATTTGTACGGCGTAATGAAACGCGGTTCAGATGCCGACATGGCTGCCTACATCGAAAAAGTCGTGCAGAAGAAGGAAGCTCGACATCATATCGGCGAGCCGGATTTTCAAAAGCCGTCGCGCAGTATGGTTCACATTGGCGGCTGACCCGAGCTAGTACTCGACCTTCATCGGACTCTTCGCCCACTCTTGAAACGCCCGGATGGCTTCATCCCGCATGAGCTGCACCAGTGGAATTTTTCGTCGTTCGCCCGCCAGCGCAATCTCTTTGTATATAAAAGAATCGTCAAAACCGGCCGCTGCCGCATCCTCCTTGGAGTTCCCAAAAAAGACTTTGCTGGGTCTTGCCCAGTAGATCGCAGCCAGGCACATCGGACACGGCTCACAACTCGAATAGATCTCGCATCCCGTCAGCTGGAAACTCTTGAGGGCCGCGCATGCCTCGCGTATTGCCACTACCTCCGCGTGAGCCGTGGGGTCGTTGGTCGACGTCACGCGATTAAGGCCGCGCGCAATGATTCGGCCATCTTTTACGATCACCGCTGCAAATGGCCCGCCGTTACCTTCGCGGACGTTCTTAAGCGATAACGCAATCGCTTCAGCCATGAATGGATTGGAAGAGTTTGTGCTCATGCGAATAAAAACCTACTACAAGAACTCTTCCAATCCAATCTTTGTCTGCGTTACTTTCTCGATTACTTCACAGCCCACGCGCTCGCGTTCAAGCACTAGACCACTCCGTCAATGACCTTGCTCAATCCATCTTTGAATTTTCCGTCATCCACAATATCCTTGCTCGTGACAGCTTCTGTGATGGACAGCGCCGCTCCGATGAAAGACATCGCCGCTTCTTTTTTGTCTGCGCCGCTCTTTCCGCCAAACAGCGCCTCAATTCCATGCACTACCGCTGGAATGAAAGCCACTCCCCGTAACAACTTCGCCAAAAAATTCATCTCTTCCTCCGTCTATTTTTGTTTTAATGTCTGATCCGCAAGTAATCGATCCCCAGATGCACCAGCGTCAGCACTGTCCCTGCCAACCCGGCAATTCCGATGGCCCGCTGCACCATCGCCTCATGCTTCTCTACACGCTGCTCCATCTGCCGCAGCCGACCCGGCTGCCCGTTCCCCAGCAGCGCCCTCATCTCCGTCTTAAGCGTCGATAGATCCGCCAAGACCCTCTGCTCAAAATCCGTCATTGCTACCTCTCTTGCATCTTTCAAAACGGGTAATCGACATACAACACCGTCGAGAAGCGCGAATACTTCCGCGGCGTGCTGCCATCGAATTGCTTCAGGTAATAAGTCTGCACGCGCGCGAGTCTGGGCACAGTAAATGACTGGCAGCTAAAACGCCCGACCAGATTGCGATCGCTGTCTGGGTCCCAGCTGCCATCGCTCCTCCGCACCTCTATGCCACCGCCTGCAGGAGGAGCAACTCCCGCATCGATCACCACTGTGGTCGACGTGATCGACGTGATTTCCGCGTCTGGAATATTCCCTGTGTAACTTGTTCCCGGGATCACCGCGTCCACCAGGTCACGCACGCTGCCTTGCTGGAATTCGAATGAATTCGTCTCTGCTGCATCATTTGCGAAGGAGACTTTGTAGCGGCAACGTTCTTCAAAGAGATCCAATATTTCGACCGCAACCTGTTTTATCGTTGCGCTGAAGTTCGCGTTTCGATCTGGCGCAGTAACCGAAATTGTCTCTCCAGGCAGTGGATCGACATTTACACCGCCAGGCCACAAGTCGTTCAGGCATTCGTACTCGCCCGCCCAGGCCTGCTGTGTGCTGTCGTCCAGAGCGGCGCTTGCGGCATTTTCACAATCAGCGGAAGTCCGCGCTGCCGGCTGTGCAACTCGCCGTACCACCGCTCTTACTCCATCATCTCCTTCGCGAGTTTGAGCGGCAATGCTGCTTGCGTCCACCACGCGCGCCAGTGCCCGGCCCGCGCTTCTGTATTTCACGATGATCGATTCGTTCGACACCGGAACATAGGGCGAAAAAAACAAGAGCTTGCCCCCTTGCGTGATCGTGCATTCCGCGCCCTCTGCCACATTGCCCGCAAGCCGCGTCTTCGCGGAAAATCCGGGAACCGTGCTCCGCACCTCCGCATCTACGCCGCGGGTCATTGATGCGAACGAAATACTGCAATGCGCGTCAAGAGCATTTACCAGCGCATAGGAGCAATAGCTTGGAGCGCTATTCACAATGCCGTCATACAGGACAGTCGATACCGCAGCCAGCGTCCCCGGATTTGCCGGATCGATATCGTGTAGCTCAAGCACCACCCTTATTTGCGAAGCCACCGCAGCACCGCCCCGACCGCTTCCCGTAGGGTGAACGCTAGAATGGAACAACTGCTGGGCCCGATATGGCTCAGCACTGTAGACCCTCGTTGTCAGAGCATACCGATGCCCCGCAGTGGTCGATATCACCGCTCCTGTGAAACTTCCATTCACCACTGCTTGAATCGAGGATCCAACTCCCGCCGCCGATATTCGAAATCCCGCCAAACAATTTCCTTGCTGGGTCGGGCCAGAATACAGGCCTCCGAGCACCGCGTTTGTTGCGGCGCTGAACTCCACTTCGCCGTGCTGCAACCTGATTGCGCTGCCAAGTTGGACTTGTTCTACAAATTGCAGTAGCGTCTGGCCATCATTCCCGTTGCCACCCTGGATCTGCAGTTTGCCTGCAACCACGCTGATCGCAGACGCCGGATCGCTCTTCACCCATAGCGATGGGTCGAAAACGCCATTCTTGAATTCTTCCTCGAAGATGAAGCCAACTCGTCTGACGAACGGCGTGTGCGAAAGAACGAATCCGGAACTGAAACCGTCACCCAGGAAATAATTCTTTACATACGCGCGCGGCTCAACTTGCCCCAGCAGAGTCACATCGTTCAGCAACGCGTCCGGCGCAGTCAGTTTCAACTGCTCCAGGCATGTATTTTCGTCAGCTTCATTCAAGTCATGTGTGACACCGCCGAGCGGTTTCAGACTGAGGGTTCCATCATGCGCGCGGTAAGCAGCGCGTGACCGCAACGTCAATTCCGCAGCGTGCTCTGACCAACTCAATTGCGAACTCACGCTGAACACTGGCTGTGGCTCCAAATCTTGCACTTGCGTCGTAATAAACGCTCCGGGCAAAATGTCTTCCGTGATCTGTTTCAACGCAGATCCCACCGTTCGCGAAGTGAGCGTCGGCCTCTGCAGCATTCTTTTCCGGTCCAACACCCACTCGTCGCCTGTCGCCTCGAGCAGATAGCGATACACAGGCCCGTGCTGGCCCCAACCTAGATACTCAAACTCAGGCTCGGACGTGAGATACCCGGTGAAATAGGAGTAGCCATCTGCGCGCGAAATCTTGATACGTCCGCCGGCCGCCGGCACTACAAATTGCGGATCGTCCGATATCAAGCTCAGCTGCGCTTTAGCTGGCCGATTCAACTTGCGGACGATCTTCGGAAGCCGCTCGCTTTCGAGCGCAGCCGTGTAATCGCGCGCACCCGCGCCGTCATGGTTATCGATTGTCAGGATCATATTTTTGGATTTACTCAATTATTCGGAAAGAGGAAACGGCACTAGTACAACGCCGCAGTTTGTGCGGGTACATACGACCGATAGCAAAGCACCTGCTCGTTGTCGATCGCATCCTTTGTCGGCAATGCGATCAGCTTGGTTCGCAATGACCATCCATCGAATGCCCCGGCGATATCGGCGCCTTTCTCCTGCGCTGCACTCGCCGGTCGCAATCTCGGATAGTAGTAATAGACTCTCGCGCCAGTTTCCGAATCCGCGACAAACAGTGCCGACCATTCCTGAAAGAACGAACCGCCTTCGCGATCGACAAATCCGATCACCTTCTGCACCGATGCATTCGACGCAGGCACGCCCGCCAGCAAAGGCTGCGCCAATTGCAATGTGGATTGCGTTTTTGCTGCGACTCGCCCGATGTTGAACGTCACTCGACGAACGTAATTCGGATCAAACAACACGTCCGCGGCGTTCTTCACGAACGCTCCCGGAATGCCCGCGCCGATGTACCCCGTCTCTTGCGCGTAATCCACATCCACGGCTACCAGGTCACCTACGTTGAAACCAGTCACCGCTCCTAGTCCGACGGAGAGCTCGCTCGCTGTCGACCCGGCCGAGACTGCAACTGGCAGGATTGCCGCGCCTCCAGAAGGCGCCGGACTCGCATTGCTTTGCTTGGAGAGCAGATTGATATGTTGCGACCCCGATGAGATCGCCATCTGCAACTTGCCCCACTCGCGGAAATCGAATCCCACGGTGGCCTGCGCTTTGGCGCGGAATTGTTGCTGCGCGGTTCCTCTAGCTCCCGAACGGACTGCTTCGATAGCAGTCCCTGCCACGCGCTCAAAGTTTGTGATCCCTCCCGAATCGATCCAAGGTTGCGGCGGAGTGTCTAACTCAAAGCTCCCACTCTGTGCGGCATCGAAGATACTCGGAGTCGTCGTGGCGCGATTCACTGGTGCGAAGTACGCCCTCATCCGGCGTGTCACCGGATGCATGGCGCCTCGTTGCGAATACAGGACACTCATCAGAGATTCACCTCGGCAAAACTGAAAACATCCAGTTTCGCGGTTCGTATCAACCTGCGGCCGTCCTGGACGATCTCCCCCAGCACCGGCCTTGTCCAAAACACCGTCGCTCCAAGATCTTGCGCCGGTGATTGCGTGAAGTCCTTCAATGCCGACCTCGCTGGAATGGTTATGGACAGCAATTCGCGGTCCAGTGTCGCCAGCGCGCGACCGCGATCCTGACTACTCAGGTCATCGCTCCCCAGCGTCAGATAGAAGACTTCGCAGTTGATCTTGATGAGCGGTCTTTCTAGCCGCTCTGTGCCGGATGCAGCTGCCGACAGCCCCCAATGCAGATAGAACACATCTGCTTCTCGCGGCGCAGCAGCCGAAATCTCGTTCTCGATCACTAGGATCGCCGGACGGCTCACCCCCTGGATCGATACCGTACGTTGCGGGTTCAATGTCGCAAGTCGGTCGCGGATAGCAATGAAAAATGAATCCTTAATGTTCTGCATGATTACTCGCTCACCGATACGCGGTACAGGTATGGCACTCCGCCAAATTCATCCACTAACACGCTTTCCACCCGCAACAACTTCCCGGAATAAACGATCCCTAGCGCCGAATCGAAAAACTCTTCCGCGCTGTTCGCGTCATTTATTTCTTTTGCCTGTGCCAGGCTCGCGGCGGAGATCAGAAGCTCCAGTTTTTTCAAGCTGCCTTTGCTGTTGCGCGCATGACGGGCAACAACCGGTGAAAGCGCAATGTCTTCTGTCCCGCTCGCTGCAAGCCCCAACTGCGCCGCATCATTCGGTGTCGAAAGGCCAATCGGCACTCTCACCCAAACCGTGCATCCGCCTAGTGTGCGCAACAGTGCTTCCGCCGCCCGCACTGCTACCGATCCTCGCGATGTCTGTACCAGGTTCTGATCGCCTGCCATTAGCCCATCCTCTGCGCCACATACGGCGCCAGCATCTTCCGCACCGACGGATCCACCAGCGAATCCGCAAAATAGTCCAGCCTCATCGTGTCCAATCGGCCTACGCGCACGTTCAACGCAGGCGTGGCCTGGGCGTTTTTCACGATCTGCACGCAGGAGAACTTGACCTCGTCAGGAATTTCCGCGAGCCCCGCCGTGTAAGTGATCTCCACTTCTGTAAGTCAGACCCAGCGGATTCGCCGGCAGCGTCAGCTCACCTGTGTTTGCGTCAAAATCAATTCCAGTAGGATCGATTGCCGCCCATGTACCCGGAAGCGAGAATGCGCGAGCCACGTCGTGGGTCATATCGCCCTGAAGTTCGCCGCGACGCGGCATCGCGTAACGTCCCTTCATGGCAACGATCGGGTTGGTCGCCGAAGCTAACGCGCAAAGCGGCAGGAAGGTCAGATGGACAACATTCCGATCGCGACTCACGCGTTGCCGCTCCACATACTGGATCACTGCTAATGACGCTCTCCGGCAATGCGCATCGATCAACACCGACGCTGCTCCCGCCCACGCTTCCGGCGTGCTCGTTTCTAATCCAAACTGTTCGTACTCTGAAGGCAACAAGTAATTCATCTGGCTCCTGCTCGAAACGCTCGCAAAACAAAACAGGCCGCCGCCATCGATTGACGGCTTGACGGCGGCCCGCAGTTTTCCATCAACTACCGGTCGACATTCACCTTGAAATGCGCATAGCTCGCGCCCTTCACGACCACGCCGCCGAACTTCACCACCACGTGCTGGTTGGCCAGAGATCCCGAGAGTCCCAGTTGGAACACTCGCGGATTCGGATCAGTCAGCCAGTGGTACTCGATCATCTCTTCGGAAACGATGTACGCCGGCAATACCGCTGTCCCGCTTGCCGGAGTGCCCGTGTACCCCAGCGTCCATTCGGGGATGAGCGGCAGATCTCCAGCCTGTGTCGAGAGCGTTTTCACGCGAATGCCGCCCGCGACTTCCGTCGTCGAAAGCACCACATTGAATGCGGCTTTCAACTCGCGGTCGATTAAGTCGAGCAACACTGGGTTTGCATAGATCGCAGACGGACGGACTTCAAATGAAGTATTCGCCACCATCTGTGCAATCGTGCTCTTCAGCCCGTCGACAATGCTCTGCCCCACTCCGATTGTCGCCAGGTTGCCGCCATCGTTGATCTGTACAGCTGCGCCGTAGTATTGGTTTGTTGTCGGCGTGCTCAGTGACGTGTCATTGCCATTCCACAATGCCTTGTCATGTGTGCGCAAAAGTCCTTCCACTGCATCGGTGAGATCTTTCGCTTGCAAGTAGGCGAACTGGCTCTGCTGCGCGCCCACTTCAAGGTCGAACATGGAGTAGTTGATCTGCGACACCATCGCCTTCAACGGGACGCTGCGCTCCACGCGAGATGGCGAAGCCACTGCCGGCGAGATGTTTCGCGGATCAACGAACGCGCTCGACGCTGAAAGTGACGCAATGTCCGTCTGCTCGAAAAATCTTGATGGATGCCCAGTTGCAGGCGACTGCTTGATGCGCTGCCCGAAGATTCCCCGGCGACGCACCAGGTCCGTGATCTCTGTTTGGTAACGACTTACCTCCACCGCGCCTGGTCCCATGAAGTCTGCGGCAGCGGCAAGGTCAATGAATTGTGCTGTCATCTTTTTCCTTTCGAATTACAACTGTTTGCTGCCGTGAGCTCCGCTCCTAGGCAGATCTTTCTTCCCCCAGCCTGCGTTCCTCGCCTATCGCTAGGTCAGGCCCGGCAATCTGTTGGTAGAATCGTTTGTTCAGAAACCCGCGTGCAGTCACGCGACGAAACGTGGAGTGCAATGCAGAAGAAAAAGCGTGCGACACCAGGAAAGACTCCGCTCGTCGGCGTGATCATGGGCAGCAAGAGCGACTACGAGCATCTACAGCCCGCCGTCGAGCTTCTCCGCGAATTCAATGTTCCCTTTGAATCGAAGGTCGTCTCCGCCCATCGCACTCCTGACTGGATGTTCAAATACGCTGAGACCGCCGAATCGCGCGGACTCCAGGTCATCATCGCCGCCGCCGGAGGCGCCGCTCACTTGCCCGGCATGGTCGCCGCTAAGACGATGCTCCCTGTCCTCGGCGTTCCGATCCCGGCGACCCAATTGACCGGACTCGATTCACTTCTCTCCATCGTGCAAATGCCCAAAGGTGTTCCCGTCGGCACGCTCGCCATCGGCAAGCCCGGCGCCGCAAACGCTGCTCTTCTCGCCGCTTCAATCCTCGCCCTACACAATCCTGCCTTGCGTCAGCGTCTCAAGGCCTGGCGCAGCGCCCGCCAACAGGAAGTCCTCAAGCAGGAGCTTCCGTAATGTCGGGTTCGACTTCAAAGAACGTGATCCTTCCCGGCAGCACCATCGGCATCCTTGGTGGAGGACAACTCGGCCGCATGACCGCTATGGCCGCTCGTTCCCTCGGATACCGCGTCCAGGTCTTGGATCCCGATCCTTCATGCCCCGCGCGCTTCGTCGTTGATAGCTGCTTTGCCGCGCCTCTCGACGACGCCGAAGCCGCCGCCGATCTCGCCCGCGGTTGCGACGTCGTCACCATCGAGATCGAAAAGGTCGGCCTCGCCGCCATGCGCGCCGCCGCCGAACATGCTCCCGTTCGCCCCGACGCCCGCGTGCTTGAGATCATCCAGCACCGCGCTCGCCAAAAAGAATGGCTTTCGAAGCGAGGTTTTCCCCTAGGCCCGTACCGAGTCGTGAACACCGCCGCCGAACTCGAACGAGCTGCCGCAGAGATCGCGCAAGGCGGTGACTGCTTCCTCAAAGCCGCCGAAGGCGGATATGACGGACGCGGCCAGGCCGTGCTTCACAGCCCCACCGACGCGCACAAAGCCTGGCTATATCTCGGCGCGGAAGTTTGTGTCGTCGAAAAAGCAGTTGAAATCGCCCAAGAGATTTCAGTGCTCGCCGCTCGCAATCCCAACGGAGAAATATCCGTCTACTCCCCAGCGCTCAATCATCACGAGAAGCGCATTCTCGATTGGTCCGTCATTCCCGCCCCCATCCCGCACGCGCTCGCGGAACAGGCCACCAGCATCGCCAAGCAGATCGCCGAGGCGTTGAACATTGTGGGTCTCGTCACCGTCGAGATGTTTGTGCAGAAAAATGGCGAGCTCTTTATCAATGAGCTCGCCCCCCGTCCCCACAACAGTTATCACTCCAGCGAACGCGCTTGCGCTACTAGCCAATTCGAACAAGCCGTCCGCGCGGTCTGCAATCTTCCGTTGGGTTCAGTCGAAATCCTGAAACCGGCCGCCATCATCAACTTGCTTGGCGATGTCTGGCTCAAGCATCAGCATCCTAAATTCGACGCCGCCCTCTCAGTTCCCGGCGTTCGCCTTCACCTCTACGAGAAACAAATTCCCAAGCCCGGCAGAAAAATGGGACACCTCTCCGCCGTCGCGGACACCCCTGAAGAAGCAGTCGCCCGCGTCCAACACGCGAAATCCCTGCTCGATTGATGACATAGCGCCGGCGTCTCGCCGGCTGTCGCTAGGGCGTCCCGCCCTAGCACGGGTGCCCCACCGCAGCCTGCCTTGAGCGAAGTCGAATGGGCGCAGCTAACGTGGGGATTTCTCGCGACCAGCGACCATCGCTTTCGACGAAGTACACCGCTCTGGGTGGCGCAGGCCTTTAGGCCTGCATCAAACGCCCAAGTAGTAGCCGGCTTTAGCCGCTGAGGAACTCGCCAACGCATCCACTCAATTTCCGAAGAAGTCCCAAATACACCCTGTCGTTTTCCTCTGTGTCTCTGTGCCTCTGTGGTGAAAGCGCTTTTACCCGATCAACCCCGCCTTCGCCATCTGCGCCTTCACCGCAATCCTCTGCTCGATGCTCAGCGGCGACATCGCCGCATCCAGTGCCGCAGCATCCATCGCATCTCCCACTTCGACACCACTCTTAGCCAGCAGCGCCGTCACGATCGGCGGCAGCGTCTTGCGCGCGCTTTGGGAGCGGGTTCCAGCGCTGATCTGTTCCTTCAACTCTGAGTTCGCCGATTCCAACTCCGCCACTCGGGCCCGCAGCGTCGCCGATTCGGGCTGCTCATCTTCCACCGCCGCCACGATGCGCTCGACCTTCGCGCTTAAGTCTTCGTGCTGCGCATTCAATCGTGCGATGCTCTCGCTCAATGCTTCCGCTGCGCTAGCCATTCTCTGCGTCACCGTCAAAAGTTCCTGGTTGTGGTCCATTGCTGATTGCTCTCCTATAGCTTTCTTCTTGCTCATGGCTCCCTCTGCTTCAACTTCGATCCACGTTTTCCCGTATGCCGCTTTTCCCCGCAACAAGATTGCCGCGCCGGTAAAAGTCACTTCATCCAGCATCCACACCGGACTGCGCACATCCCGCACTCTTGCGTCGGCCAATTCGTAAGACATTCCCAGGCGTCCACGCTTTCCGCGCATCTCCTTTACTAGCTCGGGGAAATCCCGCCCGAAGATATATCCCGATACCGCCAGCTCACTGCCTTCGATCTCCGCGCTCGTGATGATGCCTACCTTTCGCCGCGCGTCATGTCCATCGAGCGCCGGCGTGTGATCCAGCGCCATCCCGATCAGCGACGGCAACGCATGCTCCGCCGCTGACCGCGTCAGCACCACTCGATGTCCTCGCGCTCCCGCCGGCGGCCGATCACTGCTCAGATCAACAGTCGACAACACTCCGCGAAACGGCACCCTGTTCGGATGAGCAACATGACGGCCTCTCACCTGCGGCATCTCCACCGACAACGCCTCAATTTCCAATTTGCTCTCCTGATATTCCGACCATCCCCCGATTCGCACGGGTGCCCGTCCTAGCTTGCTAGGGCGGGGGTTTTACAGCCCGAAGGGCGAATGAAAGTAGCCTGGCACGTCAGTGCCGGGTTAGCGTCCTAAATGAACCCGAGTCCCGCCAGGGACGACTGACCTCACGCTTTCACTTCTGGCAATCCCCGCATCCTTCGCACTTCATTCACGCTGAGCACACCGTTGCGCAACAGGATCTCCTGAATTTCCGCCTCTTCCCTCTCATCGCGCGCATCCACATCGGTGAATACAAATTCCAGATCATGCCATCCAAGCTTCTTGCCAATGGCATCGCGTGTAATGTGTTCGGCAAAGAGCCGCGCCGTCGGCACAATGGCGTTACGGAACGCCAACTGTCCGGCGATGTCCGCCGTCGAACGGTTCACATCATGCTCAATGCCCAACGAGAACGCCGGAAGATCGAATGCATCGGCGATGATCCTCAGCAAAAACTCCTGCCATCCCAGTCGCAGGTCGGCATCAGTCCCGCCAGCAAACCGCAGCACCTCCGGCTTTTTTTCGACGGAAAGGATCGGCACTCGCCCGGTCCCCTCGATATCGTCCTGCCACCACCGGATCAATCGCTCGTGGTGCGTCGGCGTCAGGTCCTGCAACCACAGCGCATACTGCACCACCGAATTGCTCGCCAGTCGTGCCGCATAACGATTCGCGCCCAGAAACGCATTGATCGTCTCGAATGCCACTTCCAGTCTGCCCAATCCGAATGGAGTGTGCGTCCTCGGATTCAACCGGATGTACATCAGTTCATCGTCGTTCAGCACAATGGCCGCATCTTTTCCGACCCGCCCCGTCGCCTGCGCATATCGCGGCGAATCCGGACGTCCATCCCAATCCCCGCGCATTCGGATAGTGGCTCCATCCACCGGCCAGAGATCCAGGGGCCGCGCATCATCTCCCGAATGTTGAACCTCGACCGCGCCGAATCCGCCGACGATCACGTCCTCCAACACCTGCTCCGCCAGCGAACGGAAGCTGTCATCGTTGTTCGGCGAATCCAGGTTGTCGGTTAGGATCTGCACCCGATTTATCCCATCAGGAACATCCGCAAGTGCTCGCCCATTCTTCGGCTGCACCCGCCAGCGCATCCCCGCGATCCTGTCTTTGATCGTGTTGATTGCCTTCCGCGCCACCGGAGTCTCCGCAAATTTCCGCAGGTTCGCCGGCGTAGGCTTCGGCAATGCATCCGCGCGTGGTGTATATGTGAGTGCCGACGGCAACGCAACCGTCCTCCGCTTCTGCTCCACTACGCCCGCGCTTCTCGATCGCGAAGCCCTGATCGCGTCAATAAAAAAGGCAGGCACCTTTGTGCCTCCCACACGGCGCAATGCACCGCGTACAGCCTCTTTAATTGTCATAAGATTGCTTTATTGTCCTTGAAGGACTACCAAAGTTCTGGTTTTCCCGACTACTGACTACTTGCTACTGACTACTTCCTTACACTCTCATTTCCCGCCGCGCCGTCTCTGCGATCTTAGCCATCTCGGCAACGCTCGCCGTCTTTATCAAACTCTTCTCCAGGGTTTCCATCGCGAAACCGACCTGCTCATCGGACTTATCCAGCTTGTCTTCCAGGATCGCCGTCAACTCCGCCTTGGCGTTTTCTTTCCGCAGGATTCCCTCTTGCAATCGCGGATAGCTATACGCCAGCACCTTCGCGGAATCCACATCCGTCGCCAGCGACACAGCATGAAACAGCCGCACCACCCCATTCGGCTTATATCCACAATCGATTTTCAAGGGATCGCCAGTCTCCGTGTACTTTGCCACGGAAACTTTCTTCCACATCAGGTCCCAAACTCCCGCCTCTTCGAACGCCGCCTTCATCCGCCCGGCGATTCTCGTCCTCGCGCCCGCATCTCGGCCATGTTTTTCTCTGCGGCTCGATTCCAAATACAACTTGGCCAGGCTCTCAATCTCTACCTGCGGACTCTCCGTCAAACATGCCTTTGTGCCCGACACCTGTACTAGGTTCGAAAACGAATCATCCAGCTTCTTTAGGATGCTCTCGCGTTTCCCTTCCCCCGACGCAGCAAGCTGCATGCGAATCTCCGCCTCCATCGCTTCCAGCATCTCGATGTCCGCGGCCGGGTCCACACATCGCACTCGCGACCAATCTCTTGTGAATCGCAGGTCTGCATAGCGGGACTCATTCGCGCCCGGCCCCATCAGCACCACGCCGATGTTGACGAACTCGTCCTTCACCGCGTCCGGAACATATCGCAGCAGGAAGAACTCGCATTGTTTCAACTCAGCCATTCATCTCCCAATCACATCAATGTCACATCCCCGGTCACATCAATGTCACATCACTGCGACTCGCGCCTCGCTCCATTTTGGAAACGGCTCGCGTGACGACGTCCTGAACGCCGCAATCAACTCTCGCACCCGGGCCCGTCGTCTGACCAGTTGCTCGATCAATCGCTCCAGTTCGTCCCAATCGCCGTACCATTCCGGCGGAATCCCTTCAGCGCAATTCCCAATCGCCGCGGCACTCATCTGCTCGATCTTCGTCAACCACGGCTCAAACGAATCCCACCCCGTGATCTCGCGATAGACTTCGTTCCGCGCGTAAACGCCACGCAACGGCGAATCCGGGAACGACCACTCTCCCGCGTTAAAACAATATCCCTGGTCGATGAACGTCGCTGTGTACTTCCGTTCCCGGACCTTCTTCCAAAACACCGCCTGGCGTCCGTTGGAGTTGCACGTCCATTTATCGATGCCCAGCATTCCCGCAAAGTCTTCGATATTGCGAACTCGCTCCAGCATCGACTCCGGCAGATAGTCGAAAACCTGCCCCTCCATCGGATCCACCACAAAGCGAGCCCCAAACTGGAACCCGGGTTTGCACGCCGGACTACTCGCGGAAGCCGCTCCGCCCAACTGCATCTTCAATTCCGGCGTATGCGAAATCAGCCAATCGCTCACTTCTACTACTTTAGTCACCGGAACTGGTAGTCCCACTGCCTCTGCCAACCTTGTAGCTAGCAATTCATTCGCCAGAACCCGCAGATGCTGCGGATTGTTCTGAAATTTCACCACATAGAAGTAGCCGTCTTCGCAGCGCATCAAGTGCGACTGCGCTCCGCCCCTCATTCGGCGCACGTGCTGTACAGCCTGGATCGATCCCGTCAATCGCCTGTCCCCTGGTTAAACCTCAAAAATGCCGCACTCACGCCCGCGCTATCTTACACAAACTCCACTCCAACTTCGTGCCATTTCGGAACCGACATCGATTTTCGGAACCCATCTCCCGATTCAGTTCTGTGCCGGCAAGCTCGCCGTCATTAGCCCTCTATGCTTCCCTGCTGTCAGTTCTCGCACTCGCAACGCGATTCCCATCGCCATCACGCAATCGTCGTGTGTCCCGGCTGCCGCCTCTCCCAATCCACTCTTCCCCAGGACGAATGTCCTCAGCTCCCTCAACAATTGCAAACTGTTAAGGGACTCTGGTACCTCCGATATGGCCGACCTCATCGCCGCCACCACATCCGGTTTCGATCTCCACGTCGTCAGGAACCCAACGCCGGGCTTATCAGCGAACACATTATCGTAAGAATGCTTGGTCCTGAAATACGCCAGCACCTCACGTCCTTGATTATTGCTCTCCACCACCAGCAAGCCATTGTTGTACTTTCTTCCCAGCTGAGCGACACGCCTGGCTAACTCTTCCGGCGTCATGTGTCCATGTAATTCCGCGCATTGCAGTCCCGTAGCCCTGTCGATGACCTCGGCGCAAGCATAATCACCATCTGATCCGCCGCCCGCGGAGTCCACTCCAATGATGTACTCCCGCCCGGGTAGCGGAGGCCCCCACACCGTCACCTTGTCTTGTGGCGACGGTTGAAACACTCCCCCGCCCGAACACTCCGCCAATCTCTTCTCGATCGCCTCTGCGTCGAACATGCATTCGCCCGATAACAAGAAACAACTCTCTGCATCCTCGGCGAACTCTTGCTTTGCCAATCCCAGAAAACTGGCGAGTATCTCCCTGCGATAGACGATCTGCCCATCGCTCAATCCGTGCCGGTCTTTCAGTTCTCGCTCTTCCGCACTTAGGTTCTGCAATCCCATGACGCAAGATTGCGTGTACATCTCCTCCCACCACCAGGGAAAAAAATGTTGCTTGTACCCCGTATCTTTTGCACGCTGCCACTCGTTGTAAAAGCACCCCACCGCTCCGCGTGCAGTCGACTCAAGTACCACTTCGCCTTTTGGCGTCACCGCAGCCCGCAATGAAGCCAGCGTCCCTGCCGCATCACCCGGCCAGCGGGCCACTTCAGATCCATGCAGGTTCTGAATAGTGAGCCCGCGGCCGGCATCAGGGTCCGCCGCCGTCTCCACTCGATATTCACTATCGAGCGCTGGAAAAACCAGTTGGCGGACATTCGCGCGCGATGTTCGCAGCGCCCCCTTGCGCAATCGCTTCGGCAGGTTCTCCCAGAAGCGATGCACAATCCTGAATATTTCCTGCGCCGACTGTTGGTCGTGCGCCACCAGCACCGTCAGCGTGCCCCGCTTCGTGATTGTCGACACGAAAAACTGCGCCGCCACCCACGTCGTGATTCCCATCTGCCGAGCTTTTAGGACGATGCTTCGCCCCGAGAATCTCGTCGAAAACTCTTTCTGTGCACGATTTGGAAGCAGCCGAATCAGCCGCCCCTCTTTGTTGCGGATCTTCAGCAGCGACCGGATCAACAGCTCACAAACCTGTTGACGTCTTACGCGTTTGCGCAGCGATTCGCCGCAACCTAACAGAACCTCAACATCTTCTTGCTCACTCGACTTCTTCTCAACAGCTCCCGAGCCTTGCACTTCGTCGCCTCACTTCGCAGTTGCGGACCCTATTTGGTTAGCCGACCCGGATCACAGGTCGCCGAGATCGAACAACCAGCCAAAGGCAATTGCTCTCGTAGTGCCCGCGGTCAGGTTCTGGATCGCCGTCTCCATCTTCATGTTGATGTTCGCGGAAGGAAGCGTTGCAGTGGTCGGATTTGTGCACACGATGTTTCCATCGATCCTGTAGGTCACATTCACCGCCGTGTCATCGAACGCGAATTCAAATTTGTGGTTCGTGGTGCTGTTCCCCACGACTCCCGACGACACCGCCGTGCTCGTGCTGCCGTTGCCCTGGATGCAATACCAGTTTGTCGTGCCTGCTGTCGTGGAGAAAATGAACCCTGCATAATTGCCGACAGGCGCATCGCTGCCCACCATCGTCGCCGCGCTCTGGTCGGTCAGCCCAACGAACGCTCGAGTCGCTGCGTAATCTGTCGCGACCGGAAAATATGCATCGGCCTCGAATAGATGGTTTCGACCGGTGCGATAGAGCGACCGCCCATCCATGTTCGCCGCATTGTTAACCGTCGTTGTTGCCGTCAATGTCAGCGCGACGGGATATCCCGTCGCTGGTACCGCTCCAGTGCCGGTCAATCCCACTGACGTATTCACCGAATCATTCGTCCCACACGCCGTCGCCGTTCCGCAGGCGAAGAATGATCTTGCGATCTTGAAGTTGGGTTTTGTCTCATTATTGCCCCACTTGATCCCATTCGACGCGCTTGGATCAGCCATCAGATGTTGCGAATAGCTTCCCGCGGCCAGTTTGACCAGCGTCGAGCCTCCCGCCGATGTCAACAGGTCTCCCTTCGCATAAGTGGTCTGTCCGGTTCCCCCGTCGGCCCCTCCGATCGTGCTGTTCCCCTTGAACTGGTTCGCGTTGTTGACTCCGCTGCCGCTCGTCGTCAGCACTGCGCCGGTTCCCACCGTCATCGTCGCCGTCGTATTCACGCCCGTTGAAACTGCAGTGAACCCCGCTCCACTGCTCGATGTTCCGCAGCTGAACGCATGTGTGCTGGTGTCGTAGTTGAGATGATTGCCGGCAGTGTCCGTGCAATTGGAAAGTGATTTGTACGTGACGGTATTGGCCGATGTCACTATCGGCGCCGTGTCCGTCGCCGGCGCGACTGGATAGCTCACTCCATTCACTTTGGATACGGTCGTAGTTGAACTGCCGGCAGCGCTCGTGGCATCTCCGCTGAGCGCCGGCATCTGCGACGCGCTTACCGATCCCGTCAGATGACCGAAATTAAGCGCGGCGGAATTCACTTGAAACCCGCTCGTCGCATTCAAAGTACTCCCTACAACTCCGCCATCAAATCTTCCTGCGCCGGTCGAACCCGTCACTCCCCACTTCTGGGTTGCTTGGTTGTCGGAGAACCCAAGCACGTCGATGCCGTTGTTAAAAAACACGCGGGTATTTTCCACGCGCAATCGCGGTACTCCTGATACCTGCGTGTCGAAGATTGCCTTATTCGCATTCACCGATACCGGAGCGAGGATTAATCCGTCCCATGCAGGAGCGTTGTAGTACAGGTAACCTAGTGTGTTCGGCTGAATCGTTGTGCCTAGACTTATGCGCGGCTCCGTTCCATGAATGCGCAAGTTGCCCAACTGCCACCAATCGTTGGTGCGGTCAAATTGGATTGCTCGACTGAGAGCCGAGGTATTCAACACCGTGACGATTGATTGCGGACCACCCGTCGTGTCCGTGCTGTTGATGAAAGGACCGGACGCGCCTGTGAAGTTCACCCCAGACGCAAGGTTGCCATCGAAACTCAATCCACTATTGAATGGCCCCGAAGCTCGGAACGCATCTCGATACGGCTGTGTGCCAATGTTGGTAACATAAACGCCGCCACCTTGAGATTGCGTGGCGAGTACCTTTTGCAGGGATACCACCAGCCCAGTTCCGTGGTAGTTGTATCCCAACGGCTGCTCTATCGTGTCACCCACTTGAAAGTCGCTTCCTCCCGCGGCCAGATTTACCGCTGTTGCGTTGGAGTTTCCGGAAGGCGGAGCCGCCAGCGAAAGCACACTGCCTCCGCGATAGATCTTGTAGGCGCCCGCAGGATTGAAGCTGGTTGCGCCTAGTTCTGACAGGTTGTATTCCGCCATCAGGTGTGTGTTATCCACAATGGATAAGATCGGGATTACAAATCTCGCGCCACCGTTGAACGCTGAGTATTCAAGGAACAGGTCAGTAACCGCGCCGCTCCCCAGACTTAACCATGATGTTCCGCTGCCTACAATGGTGAACGGTGCTGTACCGGATCCCGAGGCAAGGGTTCCCGTTGAATAGACTCCACGGGAAGTGTTGATCACTGGACGCTGCTCGCCGAGAAAGGCATTCGTCCCGAACGTCCATGCACCGGTAAGAGTGTTTCCGGTGACGGCCGCTACCGTTCCAATGGGAACCGTTCCGTTTCCAAAACCCTGTTGCGAAGTGGCTCTCAGTCCTTCACTGCCTTCGTCCCCTCCAGTGCTATAGCCGCCAAAGTCATAGGACGAGAACATCCCGCCGATACTGTCGCCCTTCCCATAAGTAAAAATGTTCGCTTCGATTCCCTTTCGCTCTCCGATCGTGCGCCCCTGCATCTCGATTCGGAGAGGCTGCCATTGTGTTTTGGTTCCTGCACCGCCCGGATAGGAATTGACTCCACCCCCAAACGCGTCCTGTTCCAGCAACAATGTGCTTGGGATCTGGAAACCCCCGTTGGTTGTGGTGATACGTGTGTAAAAATCTGTGCCGCGGGCAAACGATACCTGCACGGATCCGCCATTGCCGCGAAAATCCTGGATGGTGCAATTCGAGGGAACGCCAGCAGTCGACCACCCGGTTGCCATTGTGGACGGGATTACCACCATCCCATTGGCTCCCGCGAGATCGGCACACGCAGCGTCGATCTGCCCTCCGATCGACACTCCCGCAAATTGGTCTGCATACCGCACGCCCGCTAGCGTGATAGGAGAATCATTGATGCGGCCGAGTTTTGATAACAACCCGGCATTCAACGTCGATGTTTGTATATCTACATAATGCCGGTTCGCAGCCTGGCCCGGCGCTACAGGATCGTTCGCCAAGGTGAGTTGTCCGGTCATCGTGTCGCCGGTCGTGCGGACATAGCTCCCTGTCACGCCACTCACAGCCGCATCCACGTATGCCTTGTTGGCAATCGCCGTCCCGCTCGTCGGACTCGGCGCAATGGGCGACACGGAAAACGTCTTCACGCCCGTGATCGATTCCGTCCCGGTCTTATGCACCACCGCATCGGTGTTCCCGGAAACCGCATTATCGACATATTGTCTGCTCGCCAGCTGTGCCGCCACTTGCGTCGGAACCACGCTCGCCCGGATCGCTCCGATCGTCGTCGGCGACGCCAACGGCACTACCCAGTATTCCGTCGAAGTCGTTCCATCGCTCAGTTTGTAAACCACTTTGTAGTAAGTTCCATTCGGAGTGGCGCTCTCATTAGGCGCAAGGCTGAGCGTCAGCACCCCGGAAGCCCCGATGGCAACGCTCAGCTCGCCCGCCGCCACCGCCTTGTTGTCTGAGGTCGTGAACGTAGGCCACGTGATCACAACTGTTCCCGTTGCCGGCTGCCCATTTGCCCGATACACCACATCACTGATCGTGGTCATCGTCGGCCCGCTGGCATGAAGATTCAGCGCGACCACCAACACCGAGATGAGACAACAAAAAAGCCGCCCCACTGGGCGGCTCTCACTGAAAAAGATTTTCTTCATAAGTTTGTTTCCGGATCAGGACCTTCCTACTGCTTGCTTCTCGCGCATGAAATCTTCCACGCTGCGCACGTACACTTCAGCGAAATCTACCACCGGACGCCGTTTCTGGATCATGTCCATTGCCTCGTCCAAACCCCAGCCCATCGTTCGCAGGATGGCCAACGTCATCATCGGCGCGCGATGCACTCCCGCGGCGCAATGAATAAAAACTCTGCTGCCTTCTTCTTCCAATGCTTCTATCGCAAAATCCACTCCCCGTTGCAGTACGCTCGCCGACTTCGGCTGAAAATCATCGTCTACCGGGTTCCACAAGACTTTTACGTCGTATGACTCTGCTATGGGCCGATCATCGAATTCGATCTGCATGTTGATGATGTGCGTCACTCCTGAACGCACGATGTCATGCATCTTGCTTTCAGTCCAGATTCCGCCACCCACTGCTATTCGGTCAGTGACCCATGTCAAATCCATGTTAAATCCATGTTAGATCCATTCCCGCCAACTCCCCGCTTATCGGAGCTTATCTCGACGCCACTCGCCCTTCGATTTTACCCTGCTGTCTCCGGCTCCGCCTCGCTTTCGCGCAGCTCCCTCAACAAAATACTTGCCAACGACTCCTCTTCGGGATCAACTGCCGTTGCCGCTGCTCGTTCCTCTGCCGGCTCTTCCACCGCGAACTCCATCAGGAATTTCGCATGTTGGCAGCTCCCGCTTTTCGCTTCCTTTACGAACGCTTGAATAAAATCCGGCATCGCCGCGCGTACCTGCATCCGCGCCAACTTCAAACTTTCTTCCGGCGACCACGATTGCCGCTCGACATCAGCCGCTTGAGGATTCCCGCTCCCGTTCTTCCGAACGAGACCCTTCCCGGCACTTGCTCGCTTATTCGCAACTCTCACCATTGCTCCTCGTCTGCAAAAACAAACATATATGGAATGGGGGTTACATTAATCTTCTTTGTGCCCCTTTGCGTCTCTTCGTGCTCTTTGTGTTTAAAGATTTTGCTCTTGAACTGTGGCGTCTGCAAAACCACCGCTTACATTTTCAGAATAGCAAACCGCCACAGGTCAAAGAGACAACTTCACCAAAACTATATTGGCAATAACTACCATGGCTAACCAAGGCTATATAAGCCTCATAACGTCATGTGATTAGCGGGATAGATGGAGCATAAGGCGAGAGTTAGCCGAAAAATCTTGGCGATGAAATTGCTGTAGACTAGAAAAACCCCGCCGATATTCTGACGGGGCTATGTTATTGTTGTCGCGTTTTACTTGCGCTTCCCTACTGGTACGTGCTGACGCTCAGTGGTGCGCGGATTAGCTTCCGCTTTGCGTTGAGTGATGATTTGTCCAGTAACGGAGCTGCGATAGATCACTTTCTTTTCCATTTGGTTCATCCTTTGGAGACGGCTTAACGTCTCTGGCTAAATGGTTAAAGTTGCCTCTCAGGGTTGGTGTTAGTCGCACCAGCCCAAAGAGGGGCATAGCTCTACCCCAATGGGTAAAGCGAACTTTTCAATTGACAATTGGGTTAAAAAAGGTAGGATGGCTTTGTCGCGCCCACAACCTATAGTATCCCCAGCCGCTACCCTCTGACAGGTAGTGGCTGTTTTGTCTTAGGGATGATTGTGCGTCCACTCGGGATGCAAGTCAAGAAGTGATTGCCGACATACGAAGTCGCCTATCCGACAAAGCGGGATTAGATACTGGTTAGTGAAGTACACACCATCAAACGACAGAAGATAAAGCCACTACTAATAGTGGTTTGACGGGCGATTGTGGATAAATAAATATTTATGAGTGGCGCTAACTAACCAATCCGATTTCTCTACACTTGGCCTCGGTCTCGTTGACGATGAGCGTCACCGCGTCAACCATTGCGGAGAGGTTAGGAGAAATCTCTTTCCCCTCTATTCGCTCAATCTTGCCAAACGATACGCCGCAGGTGACCTTCAGGCGGTACTTCCACTTAAGTCCAAGCTGTGTTCGTGCGAATACGATCTCATTTTCAGCCGAATCTGTAATGCCTTCGATGATTTTAATGGGGGCGGTAACAGCGTCAGTGGTTTCGAGTTCGGGCATGGCAATTCCGCTCTTGAATCCAACGTGGACGATGTCATTGTGTTTCGATGTGTTAGCAAGCTCGTTGATTGCCCAGAGCAGGTCACTCCCTCCAGCGTAAGGCTCGTAAGAGGCAAAGAGCGTTTTAATATCATCGGGCAACGGGTTGCAGGACCCACTGTTGAGGCGACTTTTGAGGTCTTTGGAGGCCTTGCAGAAGGGGAAGTAGATTTTCCCGTTGTGCCCAGCGTCCTTAAGGCGCATGACCTCCGTCGCCAGGAGATCCAACGCCGAGCGAAGGTTTTCAGTGGCGCTGATTGTCTTTTGTGTGAGGGTGGCAGGAAGCTTTTTACGGTATCTGATTTTATGGAGTTCGTGAATACCATCAGGCTCAGGCTCACGGACGATAGTGGGTTTTGTGTTCTGGAAAAACCGGTTCGCGCTCCGCTCGAAGTTGGCAATATCATTTTTTGCCCAGCCGATTCTGATGCGCGAGTTTTGGAAATGAGTATGTCGCATGAATAATCAATGTTGGGTTGGTTTCGTTAGCTTTGCGGAATCCACACAAGAAACTCCAAACACAGCTCCGCACGATCCGCAAAAGAATGTGACCAGCGCGATGCCATCAAACGCGGGACTTTCTTGCACTCTAAATGCAAGCCCTGAGGCTGAAGTCTTACAATGTGGACACTCGGCGTCTTTCATGGGTTTCATAGATTCTCCAGCAATCGTTTCGGGGTATGATGTGGCAATGAAGTCTAAACCAAAGCCTGACCAATACAAGACTTTTGAGAGCGCGTTGAAAGGTGTCCTGCGCGTATCCCATGCAGATATGCAGGAACGGATTGCAGCAGAAAAGAAAAAGCCCTCTAAAAAGAGGGCTTCGGGCCGCGTTTCCGACCGTAAGGATTAGAACGCCGTTTCTCCCACCTTACCAGTCACCTCTGCAAAGGTAAGCCGCTTCCCTGTTACGTGTGATAGAGCAGTTGCGAATCTGTCAGCATCAGATATTTTCTTTCCCTTGTTGTCCTTCCGATTGTTGAATCGGAACGCTTGTTCATCTACATAGCGAAACAAGTGGAATGGTTCGACTGTTACATAGGTTCCACCTATCCCGCGCTTCAAAAGGCTCCAGAAGTTCTCAATCCCGTTAGTGTGAACTTCGCCCTTAACGTATCCCTCAAGGTGATTGATTACGTTGTGAGTGAAATCTGAATTCAGGCCATAGTAGCCAGAGAATTCATCAGTCATTAGTGTTGAATTTGGCAGCACATTCTCTTTTACGATCTGCTGCATCTGCTTCCCGACACGCTGACCAACCACTTGCACTTTGACCTTGCCACCACGCTCCAACAGTCCAATGACAGCAGTCTTAGCTTTGTACTGGCCAACTTCTTTCATCTTCATCCGGCGATTCTTGTGCATGTTGCGAGCCTTGCCACCAATGAAAGTCTCATCCACTTCAACAGGTGCAGAACCACCAAGTTTCATGATGCCATGTCCCTGCAATGCGAGTCTCAGGCGATGCAGCATGAACCATGCCGACTTCTGAGAGATTCCCAAGTCGCGTGATACTTCGTATGAGCTGATGCCGTTCTTACAGTTCACCAGCATCCATAGCGCGATTAGCCACTTGTCTAGACCTAATGGCGAATCCTCAAAGATTGTTCCCAGCTTGACGGTGAACTGCTTATAGCACTCTTTACACTTCCAACGCTTCTGCTTGGCAAGGTAGTAGTGCTCTTTATTTCCACAGGCAGGACATTCCACGCCATCAGGCCAACGGAGTGAGGCGACCGTATCAATACAGGTCTGCTCATCGCTAAAGTGTTGAATCGCTTGCTGCAATGTAACAGGCTTTGTCATAACAAGCTCATTGTTACGCAAAGTCTTTGGTTAGTCAAGTTAATTATTGCCACTATATTTCGATTCTCTTCAAGCACTTGCGCCGATATCGTCGATTTCCGCCTCTTGACATTCCTCAACCTCATGATTTTTGCGCGACCTCCCCGCCGGACGCGCCTGCCCGATCACCTGCAGCAGTCCCGTCTCCAGGAAGATTTCGCTCAGCTTGTCCAACGCCTCCGGCATCCTCCGCACCACTGTTCGCCGCGTGCACCCGATCACAGCAGCCGCTTCCTCATGCGAATACTCCTGCAGCACCACCCGCGCGATCAGGTTCTGCGAAAACGTATCCAGTCTTCCCAGGCACCGGTCTACATCGTGCACCAGGATCACCACGTCTTCGAAGCTATGTATTCGATAAGAACTCACCTTCGACCGGAAGAACTCTCTTCCCAGCACTGAAGGCAGCCGTCCCAATTCGATCGACATCCGAAAATATCTGCGCAACAAGCCGACCGTGTACTCGCGATAAAGCGACAGCTCCGGATTCAACAGCTCGTCCTCGCGCCCCTCATTGCACACGCTCCGCCCGCACGATCACATGCGCCGATTCAGATCCAGTGAAGTTTCCCACCCGCGCCTGCCTCCGCGGGTTCCCTATACTTGGCTTCGGCAGTTCTGAAACTTTTTTCTTGCAACCGCAGCCACAACCCTCCACACCGCTCGCAGATCTTCAACTCCAATGTCACACGTTCCTGCTTCTTCTCAGCCGCTCCGCTCATCACCGAGTCCTTTCAATTTGTGAATTCTTCAACTTGTTTTCCGCGCAATTGAACTTTTTAACCACTGCATTGCCATCCACCGGCAGGGCTCAACAGCCAGCGGGAGACATCGATCCAACGCTGTTGCTTTGAGAGGGCACGGCTTCAGTCGTGCCGCGAGCCATTCAAAAAGCGTGCGGGCTTTAGAACCTGAGGTACGATTATTGAGCCAAGAACGACCTCTCCGAAGCCTTTCAAGCCGTGCCGAAACCAATGCAATGTCCCAAAAACAAAAAGCCCTGCGTCGGCACGCCAGGATCGAAAACTCCTGGACTCCAACGCAGGGCTCGTTTCTCTTACGATGACCTGCTCTGCTATTTAATTGTTCGCATTACTACTTGACCGCGCGCTGCTCCGGCTTTCTTCGGAAATATCCTTCCTCGTATCCCGACTTCAGCACCCGCCCATTCTGCACTACTACGCTCAGCCTTCCACTGAATCCCAGGTTCAGCAGCAGCTTCTCCATCGCTGCCGACAGCACCTCCGCCTCCTGCACCTTCCTCCGGAATTCCACGAAACTGCGTTCCCCGTCCGAGACATGTTCCATACTCCTCCGCCCAGGCCGCATTAACTATAAGTTATTCCTACTTCAACAAATATATCTACTCTCAACGCGCGTGTCAACACTTTTATTTCCTTTGCGTTATTAGACTTGCACACCATATATCCATCTGATATTCTGTTTCCCATGAAATTCAAAGCCCTTCAGGAAAATCTTCGTAAGACTATCCGCGCCCGTATCGAAGACGGCGATCTCACCGGACTCAAGCTCGCCCAGCAGACCGGGTTTCAGCAAGCCCACATCTCCAACTTCTTGAACTCCAAACGATCGCTCAGTCTCGAGGGCATGGACAAGGTCTTGCAGGTGCAGCACCTCTCCGTGCTGGATCTTTTGGACCCCGCCGAGATCAATAAGCGCGCTAGCATTCTCCCTCCGTCGCAGGACGAATTCGAAGACGTGCTCTTGACTGAAGGCACCATTGCCGCCGGCGACCCGCTCATCACCAGTGAGAACGTCAAAGACATTCTGAAGTTTAAGAAGAGCTTTCTCCGCCGCCTGCGTCCCGCCCAGGAGACCCTGCGCGACGACTGGCATCGCTTCGTCCTCGTCAAAGTGGACGCGCGCGACGGCATGAGCATGTATCCGCGCCTTCTTCCCGGCGCTACCGTTCTCATTGACCGCCATTACAACTCGCTCGCTCCCTATCGCAAGAACGAGCAGAACATGTACGCAGTCCGCAAAGACGGCGGCTGCACGGTGAAGTATGTTGAGATGGCGGAAAACAGTCTGGTCCTGCGCCCCCACAACCAGTCCTATCCCGTCTCACTGCTTCCGATCGAGGATGGCAAGACCTTTTCCGACTACATCGTCGGACGCATCTGCCACGTCGCTATTGAGACTTAAGAGGGGTTGATGGCAGGAACCGTCCGTTAATAGAAACATTCCGAGCCCAGCGAGGAAGTCCTTTATCTCTGCAACCTAGTTGCAGCGGCACAGAAATGCTGCGCTGTTGCTCTCCCGCCCCATCGGGGCGGAATGTTTATAGCAAGCGGCTCATTAACCACATGAGCCCCATCGGGGCGACACGTCTTTAAACCCCGAAACTGTTTTCTTCTGATCCTGAGCGAAGGCCCCCTATTCTTCTGCAAACTCGCGGCGTGCTTTTTGGCTCTGCCCCCGCCATTAACGGCTAAGTGCTAATGGCTGAATGCTCTAAAATGTCCTTGCCATTGAATTCTCACCGGAGGCACCATGGATAGCCCTAATCTCCCCGTCACCATTCCCGGCTCGCGACGCAATGAAGACATCGCTCTCGACCTCATGAAGTTCGTCACTGCTCATACCGATTACAGCAAGACCACCGCCGTCGGGTTCCAGCAAGCGGGCGGCGCCAAGGCCCAGGATCAAGCCGACAAGCTCCTCGATCTCTACACCCGCTGCCTTCACGCTGTAGAAGGCAAACACAAATAGCCTTCGCAAATAAAAAGCCGCGGCATGTAGCCGCGGCTTTCGCAATTCAACTCTATTATCGGCGCTTCTTCGAACTCTTCTTCTTGGCCGAGCTGCCCTTCGACTTGTTTCCGCTCTTCTTAGCGGTTGACTTGGACGACCGGGAAGCCGACTTCTTTGCCGCGCTCTTCTTCGCCTTTCCTCCGCCGCTCTTCTTGCTCGCCGATTTCTTTTTAGCCGGCGATTTCTTTTTTGCGCTGGTGCGCGCTGCCGACTTCTTCGCTGCGGTTCTGTTCTTCGCTCCCGATGTCTTCGCCGAAGCTTTCTTCTTCGCCGCCTTCTTGGCGGGCGCTTTCTTCTTTGCCGCCTTTGGACGCGCTGCCGGCTTGGCCGGTTCGCTCGCAGTGCTTGGTGCCGCCTCGCCGCCTCCGCCCTGACGGCCCGTTGTCGGCATCTCCTCGTCTTCTTCGTCCATCATTTCATCTTCGGTTGCCGCAGCACCGCGACTCAACGACTCCTCTTCTTCTTCGTCGTATTCGTCTTCAATGCCATCGCTGTAGGTAGCGTCGCCGTAGTCATCGGATTCGTCATCATTGCCTGCGTAAAGAGTCTCATCGTAGAAGGCCATCTTTTTCCTCCTGAAATTTCGCGCATCCCCAGGTCGCTACTCACCGTGTAGATCGGTCTTGGCTGCGCCTTTGACCAAGAGCGATATAGTACCAGTGAAGATACTGCTGTCAACCGCTCTTACGCAAATCACGGCAACCAACCAGCATCTCAGTTTTTCTTGGATGCACTATTCCTTCACCACAAGAACGTCTCCGGGATGAAGATTTTCTGACGCTCTCCGGTTGTATTTATGCAGCGCGGCCACCGTCGTGTTGTACCTGTTCGCGATGCTCGTCAGCGTCTCGCCCTGCTGCACGGTGTGTGTTTTCTTGCCTTCGGGTGACGCTTTCGCCAAAGTCTTTGACGACTTGCCACTCTTCTTTTTTGCTCCACCTGACTTCGCCGCCACCTCAGCTTCGCCCCGGCCGCCGGCTACAGGCTTGTAGATCAGGAGTCCTCGACCCGCCCGTAAGCTGTTTCCTTTCAGATGGTTCCACTTACGAACCTTTTCCGGTGGAACGCCGAAATCGTCTGCCACGGAGAGCACAGTGTCTCCTTTTCGCACCTTATAGTGGGTCGCATGTTTTGAAAAACTGCCCGTGCCCTCCACCGGCTTCTTGCCCGCAGTTACAGGAATCACCAGCCTGCTGTTGGCAACCAGCTCCTCGGATTCGAGGTTATTCACCTCGGTGATCGCCTTCTCCGTCGTTCGATATTTCTTCGCTACCCCGCCCAGTGTCTCCCCCGGCGACACTTTGTGATATCGCCACAAAACGCGCTTGTCTTCCGGGATAGCCGCCATCGCTGTCTGAAACTTATCTCGGGTCCCGGCCGGAAGTTTCAATTCGAACTCCGCATCTTTCGGCGTCACCATCCGAAGCAGGCTCGGATTCAATTCCGCCAATGTCTCCACCGGAGCATCCACAGCCTCCGCCACTAGCCGCAGATCAACCGCATAATCCACTTTTACCGTATCGATGGACTGCGCCGGCTCGGTCTCTCCCTCTGTCAGCCCGTATTGCGCAGGATTCTTCGCCATGATTGTCATCGCGACGATGATGGGAACATAATTCTTCGTCTCCAGTGGCAGCACATTGCGTCTGTACAGCTCCCAGAAATCCGCGTACCCGGTGCGCTGCACCGCGCGCTGCACGTTTCCTGCGCCCGAGTTGTACGCCGCCATCGCCAGATACCAGTCTCCAAACTGGTTGTAGAGGTCCTTCAAATATTTCGCTGCGGCTCGCGTTGACTTCTCCGGATCCTGCCGGTCGTCCACCCACCAGTTGCGTTGCAATCCATATCCGGGTGCGGTGTAGTGCATGAACTGCCACATCCCTCGCGCGCCCACCTTTGAAAGCGCCAGCGGATGAAATCCGGATTCCGCTTGTGCCAGGTAGATAAGGTCCTGCGGGACGCCCTCTTCTTTCAAAGTGCGACGTATCATCTCCTGATAACGTCCCGCCCTGTGCGACGCATTAATGAAAGTGCCACGTCCTCTTGTCGAAAAGAAATTGATATACCCTGCTACATAATCGTTGATCACCAGCGGCAGGTCAGACCGCGTCAATCGCAACTCCGCCTCCGCCCGCGCCTTCAGCGCCGGGTCCACCGGAAACGTCACATCATTCGCTTCATCGATCGGCGCCGGTTCCGCTTTCTGTTCTGAGAAACCGTCGCCCTCTTTGAGCGCCACCATCTCCAGGCTGTGGATGCCGTCCACGATCTTGTCGAACTCGCGCTGCAATCTCTCATCCGACCGCACGTCCACCGGTCCTTGAATCAGCACATTCACTGCGCGGTCGAAATTGGCCTTCGCCGCCTCGAGATGTCCCGACGCGTAGTTGACCTGCCCCGCCTGATACTCCTGCTCCGCTTGCTTGATCATCCCTTCCACCGGATCAGATTTTGCGATCGGCTTCTCCTCCGCAACTTTAGGGACTTCAGCTTTAGGAGTCGCCCGCGGAATCGACGGAGCCAGCGCGCCAGCAGGAGGGGTCACCTTGTTCGGCTTCGGATTACTCGTCTCACAACCAGCGATGAGAAGAATCACGGCCAAAATGGCGGTCAGAAAAAACGGTCGCCTGAAAAATATAAGGACAGTATTCGTATTCAATCATCCACCAAGATTATGATTTGCGAACTAAGACCCTTTTCCTTCGCGTACCTCTGCGTCCTTTGCGGTAGAACGCTTTCGATCTTTGCGGTTGAATGCTCCCCCGGCTACGCCCTCGCTAAAGCCTGCTCCAAGTCCGCAATCAGATCTCCGCAGCTTTCGATGCCCACCGAGAGTCTCACCGTTGCCGGTGAAACATCCAGCAGCTTCAACTGCTCCTTCGAACAATTCACATGAGAGGCCAGCACCGGATAAGACACAGTCGATTCCACTCCACCCAGGCTCGTCGCCAAGTACCACAATTTCAAGCTGTTAATGAACCGCTCGGCAGACTTCCCGCCGCCCTTTATCTCGACTGAGACCATCATCCCGAAATCGCGCATCTGCTTCTTCGCAATCTCGTGGCCCTCGTTTTCTTCGAACCCCGGATACATCACTCGGGTGATCTTCTTGTGTCCGCGCAAATGTTGGGCGATGCACCTCGCGTTTTGCGACGCCTTCTCCACCCGCACTTCCAGCGTCTTCAATCCACGAAGCAATAAGTATGACGCGCCCGGGTCCAGCACCCCGCCCGTGGACACCGACATATCTCGCATCGTTGCCACCAGTCGCTTGTCGCCCGACACCACTGCCCCGGCCGTCAAATCGCTGTGCCCACCCAAATACTTCGTCGCCGAATGCAGCGCCACATCGCATCCCAACTGCAGCGGACGCTGCAGGATCGGAGTCGCAAACGTGTTATCCGCGATGACTGTCGTCCCAAACTTGTGGCCCACTTTAGCCGCCGCGGCCACATCGACGCACCTCAGTGTCGGGTTCGTCGGCGTCTCCAGGAATAGCACCTTGGTCTTTTTCGAGCAGTACTTTTCCAGTTTTCCCATCTCGCCAAAGGGCACAAAGGTCGTCTTGATCCCAAGTTTGCCAAGCACAACATCAAACAGTTTGATCGTCCCACCGTACACATCGAGCATGGACACGATCTCATCCCCTTGTCCGCACACCGCCAGCACCGCCGCCAGTAACGCCGACGTGCCGCTCGATGTCACCACGCACCCGCTGCCGCCCTCGAGCGCCGCAATCTTTTCTTCCGCTGCCGCTGTCGTGGGGTTCGCATTGCGGGTGTAGTAATAGTCAGACGACTTTCCCGTCACAATGTCACGCAGGTAATCAACATTCGGCAGCGCAAACACCGAAGTCCGCGCAATATCCGTCGTCAGCGACGCCGCCTTCCCATGCCGGTCTTCTCCCGCATGGACACACCGCGTCCCAATACTCAGCGCACTAGTGCTGCGTCTCTCGCTGCGTCTCCCGCGCTTGCTCTTTTCCGACGCCATGCGAGTCAGTATACCTCTGCGCTCTTCATCCCGAACGGACGTGACGGATGCCTCTCACTCTGCAATCGCGTTGGAGTTTGTCATCCTGAGCGCAACGAAGGATCCCCACCACTCTGCAACCTACACGCATCAACCTCGAACGCCCAAAGCCTATCCGTGCAAATCCGTGCCATCCGTGAAATCCGTGGCAAAGCTTTTGTTTTTGCCCTTGCCCTTCCATCCGAATAATCCGTCTTTTATCCGCGGTTAAAGCTTTTGACTCTAACGAGAAACCGCACTAAAAAAGCCCCGACTCTCGCCGGGGCTTCTGACTACTGACTACTAGCTACTGACTACTGCTTCCCCTTACCAGGTCAACTTCAACGCGAACTGGAACTGTCTCGGATCGAACGACGCGGTCGGGATGCTGTGATATTTGTTTCCCGCCTTCTCATTGAACGAATTCACGTCGGTGAAGAACGGCGATGCGGCTGCTTCGTTGTTGCGGTTGAGCAGGTTGAATCCTTCGCTGATCACCACCAGGTTCATCCGCTCGGTCACGTGGAAGAGGCGACTGATGCGCAGATCCACCGCCGAATATGGCGTGGTGATTCCCGCGTTACGCACCAGGTTACCTGCAGGGAAACAGGCGCAGGTTGGATCGAAATCCGGGGGCTTCAACAATCCATTCGCGCCAACATTCGGACGATCAGTCTGGCTCGACTGGTCATTGTTCGTGTCAGCATTCGTAAGGATGTTGAACGGACGTCCCGATGAGAATTCAACAACTGGCGCAACCGTGAAATCCGCCAGGATCTTTGTAAACGTGTTTGAGGAACCACGCCATGCCACGGGGGAAGTCACAACGCTGGTGAACACAAACCTGTGACGCTGATCGAACAACGAATCAGACCGCTCGGACGCTACGTTGCGATTGTCCTGTGGAAGCAGCAGCGTTTGCAGGTCAGACGAGTCGTCGATCGAGTGCCCCCATGTGTATGACGCCAGGAACTGGAAGTTGCGGCTGAAACGTTTCTTGAAATCCACGTTCAGTGCGGTGTAATCCGACGTGCCCGTAGAGGTCTGCGCATCCACCGATCCGAACGGTGAAAGCACTCCGGGTGTGCGCAATGTTCCCGCAAGCAATCCGTTCACGGCTGTCTGGTTCAGTCCGGTTAGCGCTTGGAACAGGAAATAATTCGGCGCATTCGGACGGAAGAAGTTCGCCGCAGCCGGCGCAATCACTTTTCCATTTGGCCCTTGCACGATGAATCCCGGCACAATGTTCACGAACGTCTGTCCCCCACTGGTGAATGAACTGCCCGGAATGCAGGGGCCGCCGTTGCATCCGGTGGCGGTGGTCGGAAACGCGCCGATCAAGTATGCCTGTGTTCCGTTGATCGGATTCACATTGTTTGAGAACCGTTTGTAGTTCGCCAACAACAGGCTATTGTCCGGAGCATTGATATCGATCGGACGCGGCAGATGCCGCGTTCCCACCCATAGTCCGCCGACGCTGAGAGAGAAATCGTCTGAGAACTGATGTTCAAAGCTCACGCTGCCCTGGTTGGCATACGCAAACTGAAAGTCCTTTGTCACAGGCAGCGTGAACGGCAGCACCGTTCCGAATCCAGGGAAGGTCTGGGGATCAAATCGCTGACGTCCAAACTGATAATTCGCACTCGCCGCCACGCCCGGAGTCACTACGCCCGCCGGACAAATCGCCGTTGGCGCTCGACCCGGAACGCACACTGTGCCTTGGAAGATTTGCACCGCGTTTAGCAGCTGGTTCTGCGCGGGAGATCCGCCCACTGACACCAACTGTTGCTGCTGCGCCGCATCTGCAATATCGGAATTGAATGCCACCGCTGCCAGCGGATGGTCATAGAACAAGCCGTATGCGCCACGGAACACGGTCTTGCCATCGCTCCACGGGTCCCATGCGATTGCCAAGCGCGGCGCAAAATTGTTCTTGTCACGCGGGAAACCCTGTTGAACGTTCATTGCGTCCTGCGCGGCCAGGATGTTCGCCGCACTCAACACCGTCCCCGTAAGCGGGTCAGTGAAACCCACAGGGGCAATCTGCTGCGTCAATTCAAAGTCGTATCGCACGCCATAGTTGATGACAATATTTTTCTTGATCTGCCATGCATCCTGCCAGAAGACGGACATCGGTTTGTTGCCCAGCGAACTCGCAGGATTGCCAAACCCTTGGATGTAGGTTGAAGGAAATCCCAGCCCGTACGATTGCACCGGAGTAAAATCCGGAGCGTTGACGAAGGCGGCGCCGAGTAATGACGACGCGCTGGTGGCGCCGAAGTTGAATAGTCCGGCGAAATTCAACTCGAAGGTGGCATCAACGTTGATCCAGTTGAAGTCACCGCCGAACTTCATGCTGTGATGGCCCGTGATCCAGCTCACGCTGTCGCGGAACTGGTAGCGTGATTCCACGCGATGCACCGGAGAAAACAATTCCCGGCCAAGGAAAGCCGTTCCAGCGATGTTGTCCGCTACGGCATCTCCATTCTGCGAGCTAAACGCGGCTGACCGCCGCCCGTAATTGAAGTTCGCTTCATTTATCAAATGCGACGTGAATGTGGACGTCAATCCGCCCAACGCTGACCAATCCCGGAACTGCTGCACTCCGGTTCGCGACACGTCATTCTGTCCCAGCGATTGGTTCTGTGATTCCACTTGCAACCCATTCGACAGGTTGGTATTGAACCCCACGCGCGTCGTTAAAGCGTGTCTGTCGTTGAAGCGGTGATCGCCTCGGAGCGAGCTGAAAGTCGTTCCTTCGGAGACCGGAAATATCTTCTGCAACTGTGAGAGCGGGCGAAACGCGATCGGCAGTCCTGCCGCATTTGTCGTGCCCGATGGCACCGGCGCTCCGCTCAACAGAAACCTTGGCCCAACTGTCCCAGGCAAAATCGGGCTGATTGCAGGGCAAACGCTTCCATCATTCGGGCTACGCAGCCCCGTTGTTCCGTTGAGCCCGACGTCCCCTCCGTTGGCGGCGAAGAATCCGTACGCTCTGGCCGCGCATATGTTTGCTCCTCCCAAGCCGACTAGCGTATTGATAAACCCAGCCTGCTGTGGAGTGATGTTTGTGAAAGTCAAAGCAGCTGGGTTCAGGCCGGGAATTGCCGGAATTGAGGCCGAGCCGGTCAAGCCCTTCGATACGTTACTCGTAAAGAATCCCGACTCCTGTCTTCTGCGCTGCTCAAACGATCCAAAGAAAAAGGTCTTGTCTTTCACGATCGGCCCGCCCAGCGTCATGCCGTATTGCGTGCGCGTGAAGGGAGCATCGGGGACCGGTGCGAATGCGTTCTGCGCCTGGAAGCTCTTGTGACGCAAGAAGCCGAAAACGTCGCCGTGCAGATCATTCGAGCCGCCCTTTGACACCACGTTGACCACGCCGCCGGACGCTCTTCCGTACTCCGCAGCATAGGAATTCGTAACTACCTGGAACTCCTGCACGGCTTCTTGACTCAAGGTCGAACGCGCTGCATTGATTGATGTGTCTGTGTTATCCGCGCCGTCAACTTGCACCAGCGTCGAACGTCCTCTTTGTCCGCCGATATTCAATCCAGACGTAGGCGCCGGGCCGATGGTGCGCCCGTGGTCTCGGTCCACTGTTGAACTCGTCAATGCGAATGACAGGTAACTGCGCTCATTGATCGGAAGGTTCTCGATCCGCTGTTGATCGATCGTGTTGGACACTGCTGTGCGAGAGGTCTCTACCAGTTCGCCCGCCGCGCTGACTGTCACATCTGTCGACGACGACGCCAGCTTCAATCCGATCGGCAATTCCGCACTCTGCCCGATCGTCAGTCGCACATCTTTTGCAGTCAGCTTTGCGAAGCCTGCGCCCTGCACCGTCATTGTGTAGTTTCCCGGCGGAAGCAGCGCGAACAGGTATTCGCCTTGCCCGTTGCTCTGCACCGTGCGCTCAATATTTCGCGAGTCGTCACGCACGGTTATGGTTGCATTCGGCACCGCTGCGCCGCTCGGGTCCTTTACCGTCCCGTGCAGATCGGCACTAGAGGTGTTCTGCGCCATCGCGCTCATTACCAGCATCAACATCGCCAAAATCGCACACGCCAAGTTCACAATTCGCTTCATGGGCTGCACCTTTTTAACTTCATTACCGGATTTCTGCCCCCGGCTGGCATCGTGATCTATCTCAAGTGGACTACCAAAAAATTTGAGAGCGGCAATAAATGAATGAATGTTCCTTCAGTGCAAGATCAAAGACTTCTCCAACTCAAAAAAGAATTGTCGAAAATTGAATTTGTTTTGATCGCACTCTTAGCGACTCGTCTGGGCAGGAGATGCCCTCGCCGGTCATCCATGAACAAGGAATCCGGAATTTCTACATCACTTACCCGTCACAAAGCAAGAAGTAAGTGCAACAAATAAAAAGGGGTTAGGTGCTTTGGCTGGTTCTCTCTTTGCGCCACACCTGAAATGAATCGCGTTCACCCGCTCTGCACAAGTCTGAAACGCTCTTCCGCGCTGAATGAAGCCTCAGTCATCACTACCCCCCCCGCTTACACGACTCTGTCACCCCGACCGGAGCGCGGCGGAGTGGAGGGGCAATGCATTTGACTTTGACTTTGAAACGCGAAACTTGAAACTAGCACTACCCACTACTCACTGACCTTCGTCCCCACCCTCTCTCCATCAGCCATCCGCACTCCCCAGGCCATCTTTGGAGTGTTGTGCGCGATCCCGAATCTGCCTCTTGCATCCAGCAGGATGATCCCTCCATGTCCGTTCAATCTCTTCTCCAGTTGCGCGATCGATTCATCTGCCGACCTCTGCGGGTCTTTGCCTCCAGCCACTTTGTCCGCCGCCGACTTCGCCAATACCAATTTCATGATCGGCTCTCCCCATCCGGTGCACGACGCCGCCGCGCTCAAATTATCCGCATAGCACCCGCATCCGATCAGCGACGAATCACCCACTCGCCCCGGCTCCTTATTCAATGTCCCGCCCGTGGACGTTGCTCCTGCAATGTTCCCATTCACATCCATCGCCACCGCACCCACGGTGTCGTGCGAATTCTCCGGCCCGGCAAATGTTGTGTCCACGCCACCCGCGACGATCATCGCCTTGAATTCCCGCAGACGCACCACCTCGCGCTCGATCACCAGCTCGCTGTTGTCGATCAACTTCATCCCATGTTCCACTGCGAATCGTTCCGCGCCCTCGCCCACAAAATACACATGCGGACTCTTCTCCAGCACCAATCGCGACAACCTGATCGCGCTCTTCACCCGCTCCACTCCACCTACGCCGCCGGCCCGCATCGTCGCGCCATCCATGATCAGCGCATCCATCTGCACGCGACCATCACGCGTCAGGAAACTTCCTTTGCCGGCATCGAAGGTGTCGTCTTCCTCCAGCACCACTACCGCACTCTCCACGGCGTCCAGCGCCGACCCGCCGCCTTCCAGCACCTTCCACCCCGCCGCTAACGCATTCCGGACACCGCGCTCATGCGCAGCGACAACATCATCCGGCATCGCCCACGCCCCACCGTGGACAACCAGCACTGGACTTCGATTTTCCTTATTGCTGCTACCGTTCGGAAAACTGTTTTGATTTGTCAGACTCCACTCCCATCTTTCAAACTCTGTCACCCCGACCGCAGCGCAGCGGAGTGCCTTTGCATTGCTTTTTCCGTTGCCTTTGCTCGCCTTTGCTCGTGCTCTTGAAACCTGAAACTGAAACGCGAAACTCGAAACTCGAAACTGATTTTGTCATCCTGAGCGCCTTGCTTCTGGCGCGAAGTTGACGCGTTAAGCGGGCCTCCGAGCCCGCTGCGGAAATCCCGAGCGTAGCGAGGGAACTCGCTTGTCCATCTTGCGTTAAGCGATTCCAAGAATGCGCGCATCCGCGAAATCACGAACTTTGAACTTTATTACTCGGAAGTTGAGGATGTAAAGGGAGGAAGTACTTCGCTGGTTCAGGCTTTTGCTCTTGACTCCGCGTCATCCGCGTTCATCCGCGGCCGAAGGTTTTGACTTTCACCTTGTCGATTTCTTTGTGGCCCTTCGTGTCTCTTCGTGCTCTTCGTGGTTCAAGATTTTGATCTTACTTTGCGTACTCCGCGTCCTCTGCGGTTCGCTCGCCTTACTCCGACCCCTCGATTGCTCGCTCCATCGCACTTGTCTGCTGGTACGTGTACGCGATCCTATGGATCACAGTGATCGTCGATATCACCGCCAACACCCACAGCACCGGCGCCATCGCATTGAATTTTTCAAACAACGCGCCAATGATGATCAGCACGATTCGCTCCGGACGCTCCATGAAACCCACCTTGCAAGTCCCGATCAGCGACTCTGCTCTCGCTCGCGTGTAACTCACCATCACCGAGCTCACCATTACGAACGCCACCAGGCCGACGTAGAAAAACCTGTTTGCTCGCGCGTAATAAACCAGTAGTCCGAAGAACAGCGCCACATCGCTGTAGCGGTCCATCACTGAATCAAAAAACGCGCCGAACACGGTCACCTGGTTCGTGGCCCGGGCCACGCGCCCATCCACCATGTCGAAGATTCCCGCGCCGATGATCACCAACCCCGCATACAGGAACATCCGCCAGTGCTCTTCGCCAGACGCATATCCGAACAGCACTGCAGCTACTACATTGATGAGAAGTCCTATGAAAGTAAGCACGTTCGGCGATATACGCGTTAACGCAAGCCCGCGCACGATCGCGTACAGCAACACGCTACATGCCTTCCCAAATGATCGCGTCCAACTCATATCAGATGTTCCGTGTGGCACAGATCTTATGTGCCGTGTGGCACAGCCGCCCTCGGCTGTGTGCTTATCTGCCGTGTGGCACAGCCGCCGCCCTCGGCTGTGTGCCTTTGATCTGTCATCCCGAGTGAAGGACATCAGTCCGGAGTCGAGGGACAACGCCTTTGCCTTTGATTCACCGCCCCATCGGGGCGGAATATTTGTAGCAACCCGACCCCGATCAACCGAGCCCCAGCGGGGCGACACATGCCTTTACTGATAGCTGATAGCAGACAGCTAGCCCTTCTCATCATGTATCGTCGACAACTTCAATACTTCCAGCTCCCGATCTCCACCCGGAGTCACCACCATCGCGGTGTCTCCAACTTTCTTGCCTACCAGCGCCCGCCCGATCGGCGACGTGGTCGATATCAATCCCTTCGTAACATCCGTTTCTTCGCTCGTTACCAGCTTGTAAACGATCTCTTCGTCCTTAATGTTGTCGTACACCGTGACCGTCGCCCCAAATGCAACTCTGTCCCTGGGGATATTGGTCATGTTCACCATCGCCAGCTCGCCCACTCGCTTCTTGAGCTGTCCTAATCGCGCATTGACGAAGACCTGCCTCTGCTTCGCCATGTGATACTCGGCGTTCTCGCTCAGATCACCCAGAGCTGCTGCCTTCTTTATTTCTTTAGGCAGCTCGTTCGTGAGCTCATATTCGAGTGCTTTGATTTCTTCTTCTAACTTCTTCTTAATTTTTTCAGGCATTTACCAGGGTCCGCCTTTAGCCATCGATTATATCTTGCTCTGTTTATCAGACACTTAACCCGTGCCATTCCTCATCCTGAGCGCCTAACTTCTTCTATCCCCTGTCATCCCCATCCGTGCCCATCCGTGCCATCCGTGAAATCCGTGGCAAGCCTTGCCTTCGCCTTCACTCGAAACGCGAAACTCGAGACTCGAAACTGCTGCCCCTCCCGCGACGCAACTAGGCGCACTCTCGCGTTTGACGGCCACTCCCGCATACGTTACAATTTAGTTAAGTCTCCCCTGCGCACCCGCGGTCTGCGGAAGGTCAAAAATGCTTATGTCGACTGAATTCAACTTCCAAATAGGCGATAAGGTCGTTTATCCCAACCACGGCGTCGGCATCATTGAACAGATCAGCAGTCGCCTGATCGGCAGCAGTGTCGAGCGATTCTACCTCCTAAAGATCAAGGCCAGCAGCCTTAAAGTCATGATTCCATTCAACAATGTCGGCAACGTCGGCCTCCGCCGCGTGGTCAAGAATGGTGAGGTTCAGAAGATTATTGACTTCCTCAGTACTGGCGACATTGACAGCAACGCTGACTGGAAAGACCGCTTCAAAGAGAACTCTGACAAGATGCGCACCGGCACTCTTTTAGAGACGGCCGTCGTCCTCAAGAGCCTGCTCTGGCTGAACCAGACCAAGCCACTCTCATTCCGTGAGAAGAAGATGCTAGACCGCGCCCGCTACCTGCTCGTCAGCGAACTCGCCATGGCCCGCAACATCGACGAAGATTCCATGGAAGAACTGCTCTCGAAAGCCCTCTCCAAATCCAAACTGAAATTCCCCGAGATCACCGCCGAAGCTTAAGGTTTCGGGGTTTTCATCCGAGCGCAGCGAGGGAACCCTTTCACTCTGCGATCAGCTTGCACCGCTTCTCTCCCAACCATTTCAATTTGTGATCCTGAGCGCCTTGCTTCTGGCGCGTGAGGATCTTGCGCTTAGCGGCAGCACCGCTTCCGGCATCCACCCCCTCCCCCCTCCATCCCACTCGATATATTGGAATCAGTCACTTACAACCGACTTCTCGCGTCGATATATTGGAATCAATAACTTAAAGATTTCGATATATTGAAATCAGTGACTTACGAACGGCGCACCCTGTGCATTTGTGATTCGGGCCTCTGGAGACTGAACCAATCGAACTTCACTACAAGGCTATCGGTGTTTTTCCTAGTTGTCAATCTTGCATTATTTAACATTACTTTAAGATATAAGGATATTTGAACTGACAGCGCTTGACGCCTTGATACGGTTCTCAATCGTACAGTTTCGCAGGGACGACTCTCGCCCACCCTTGCTGCGCAAGAATGGGGCACCCCGCGAAAGGATTTCGTTCAACCTCAGCTATACTGCACCGCGTGAGATTGCGTGGGGCACCCGGCCGCTCGGAATGAAAAAGGGAACACCTAAACTCGGTGACGTATATGAAGTTCCAACTCCTGTTGGACTAGCATACATACAATTTACGCACCTCAAGCCAATCGACGAGTTTCCACTTATACGAGTCTTGCCTCGCATATACCAGTCGCGGCCGCGAGACATCGGAGAGATTGTGAGTCAGCAGGAGCTTTATTTCGCGTTCTACGTTCTTCCATATGCCCTAAAATCTGGGCAAATCACTTTCGTCAGCAACGAGCCTATACCGCATTGGGCCAAAGAATTTCCATTGATGCGCAGATCTGCCAGTTTCAACGGCAGACCTGGATGGCTGATTGGGCCGGCATCAACCCCAGGAACGCCTGATGGCTTACGGACAATGATGCGTGTGACGGAACTTAGCCCAGACCAAAAAAAACTTTCGTTCTTCAATGAGATAGTTCCGCACGCGGCTCTTGTTCATAATATCGTGCGTGGCTGGACTCCCGAGCGCGACGAGGAACTTACTGCGCACGCTATCGCCGAAGCAGAATCCAAGAAGGCAAAGGAACCATTGCAATCGAAAGGGGAATATATTGATCACTATCTTTATTTCCCAAAAAAGGCGGAAGCACAGGAAGCCGCAAAGCGCATGCGTGCCAAAGGTCGGTTTGCTGAAATCAGGAAGGGCGCGGACCAGAAAAACTGGCTGACGCTCGCCAAACAACCAGTTCCGATCGAAGACGACATTGGTGACATCCGGGCGGAGTTGGAATCACTTGCCCAAGAGTTTCATGGCAAATATGACGGCTGGGGCGCAGCCATATAACTGGGCAGCCGTGAAAGACGTCAGCCCGCACCGCGACTTGGGCGGGTGGCTCACCTTATTAGGCGCGGTGCCGGTAATTTGAATCGGTAAAGAGTGCTGTCGCGGGGTGCCCCATCCTTGCGCAGCAAGGGTGGCCGAGAGTTCCAGAATCCAATCTCAGTAGAATTCAACCGTGACAATCCCTTTTTCTCCCACCGCGTAATGGCGATAGCTACTCCAGATCCAGCTGTCCGTAAAAGCGCTTCAGTCCTTTGGGCACCTGCGCTGTGTATAAGCGACAACACAAAAGCAAAACAAAATCCCCACCCCGAGAAAGGATTTCGTTCAGATTCAGCTATACTGCACCGCGTGAGATTGGGTGTGGCACCCGCAATCAGTCGCAAATAGTTAACTGAGGACATAGGAGAAACAATGAAACTGATCACGCTTCTTGTTCTTTCACTTTCTGGGATATTCGCGCTTGCTCAGAAACCGGATGTTTATTCCTTGGATCCATTAAAAGACACGATTCAGGAGCGTTCTTTGGGTGATTTCTCCGGCCATGCAGAGAAATATCTGCGCCGTTCTGGCGACAAGGTTTCAATTGGCCTGACAAAGATTTACGACGAAAAGCAATTAGCTGACCCAAAGATAGTCAAACTGGTTCTTGGCCTCGTCAAGGAATCGTTTGAGCAACCAGAGCTGATTTCCGCCGAGGACGATAAGAAACCCAGCGTTACGTTCTTGCTTCTGGACAGTATCGAAGGCCGATCAAAAGATAAGAACACGCAAAATGACGTGGAAGGGGTGAAAAGGGTTATCACAGAGAAGTTAATCGAATACCAGCACCGGACAAGCACACCAGTTATTCATAAGTAGGTAGTTGAGTGCGTCTGTACTCAGCGGCGGGTGCCTTGACCGGTCGCGCATCCCTTCAATCACTACCCACTGCCCCTCCTCCCTTCCCCCATCAGCTCACCCAGCCCGCGCAGCGAATCCACATGGTCGCAAATGATCTTTATTGCCGCAGTGATCGGTACCGCCAGCACCAGACCGACCGCTCCCCAGAGAAATCCCCAGAGCAGCAATGAGACTGTCACGATCAGCGGGTTCAACTGCATCCGCGGTCCCAACAACTTCGGATACAGAACGTTGAACGAGAATAAGTGGATGGCAAACACCGCCACGACAATACCCAACATGTCAGACAGCGCAATCGTTCCCGCCCCCGCAGCCAGCGGCGGCACCAGCGCCAGGAGCACTCCCAGGTACGGGATCAGGCTGAGGAAGCCGCTGATGAATCCCACAAAGTAAAAATACGGAACGCCCATCCACCAGAACGCTCCTACACTCATTGCGCCCATGATGATGCAGATCACTATATTGCCCACGATGAACGCGCGCAGCATCTGCGCGATGCGTCCCGTTGCCACATAGGCCGTCGTTCGCGCTTCGTCATGGAACAGTTTCACCGCCGAAGCCCGCAGGTGGTCTCGCCAGGTGATCATGAAATACGCCAGTACTGGAACGAACGATAACGCCAGCAGTGTCTCGCTGATCGATCCCGCAGTGGACGTTATTCCCGCGAAGCCACCTCCTACTTCCTTCACCGGAATGGCCGACTTGGTTTCCGCAGGCGACATCGCTTGTCCCGTCTTTTGCAGTTGCTGCGCCTCGTTGCGGAACTTCAGTACCGTCCCTTTGATCTTTTCCGTATACTGCGGCAACTCGTGAACGAAGTCCGTCGCGCGGACGTAAGAGAAGTAGCTCACTGCATAAATGGCCGCGCCCAACAGGCCCAGCGCGACCAGCGCTCCGATCGCGCGTGGAACCCGGATACGCTCCAGCAATTCGACGATCGGCTCCAGCGAAAATGCCAGTAACAACGAAAACATCAACGTCGCCAGCACCATCTTTCCGAAGTAGCAGAGTGCCAACGCCGCCGTTAGTGCGACGATTTTTTGTGCAAGATTGCTCTGGATCTCCAGCGGCAGCACCACAGCTTCGCCGTTGGTTTCCACGGCGATCGCTTCTTCTCGCGGCAGCGCACGCCCGGTTGTGCCATCGGCCGGCACTCGCTCCGGTACCGCTCTTCCCGACTCAGTTTTCGGTGTTCCCATCTGTCGAATGTCAGCCATGCACTTCTTGAGATGCCGGCCAACTATAATTCCGGTGTGTCACCCTCAGACAATTCTGCTGCTGAAAAGAAACTCAGGCGCGTGCTGGCGCTGGATGTCGGCTCCCGCAGGATCGGACTCGCCGTTACTGACGCGCTCGGCATCACCGCCCAGGGGCTAGACACTCTGCACCGCAAGAACAAGCGCAGTGATTTCGCCCAGCTCCAGAGGATCGTGAGTATGTACGATGTCGGCGAGATCGTCATGGGTAATCCCCTGAACATGAGCGGCGAAGCAGGTACTCAGGCGGGAAAAATCTCTGAGTTTGCGGAAGAACTCCGCGCCCGCCTCGGCGTTCCCGTGCATTTATGGGATGAGCGCCTCACCAGCGCCGAAGCCCACCGCCTGCTCGACGAATCGGGGCAGTCAAAAGACCGCATGCAGCGCAAAGGAAAAGTGGACCGCATCGCCGCTGTCCTGATCTTGCAATCGTTTATGCAGTCTCGCTCAAGTAGTGGTTCATGAAATGTTCCACGTGGAACATTGTGAATCATGAAAATGGTTCTCTGGATTACAACTCGCATCTAAACTAAAAACGTGAGAACTTTTTTCAAACTTTTTCTTGTCGCGATCGTTGCCTTCGGATTCTGGATGAGCTTTGTTCTGCTTGCGCCGACGGCGCCGGGCAGCCAGCAATTCATGTTGCTGAAGCCGGGAACGTCGACCCGGCAGATCGCGGGCGACCTCCAGCGCGTCGGCGCCATCCGCAGCGCGAATGCTTTCTTGCTTTACCACTATTTGCGCGGGCGACGCACATTGAAGGCGGGCGAATATTCCTTCGAGCACCCCGCAAATGCTTTCGAGATTTATAACCGGCTCGCGCGCGGCGATGTTTACTCGCACACGGTCGTGGTCCCCGAAGGTTTCAACATCTTCGACATCGCGAAAACATTGGAAGAAGCGGGCGTATGCAAGCGCGAAGACTTTCTGAAGATCGCGCGCACTGACACCTCGCTCATTGCTGACATCGCTCCCGAACCGAAGTCGCTCGAAGGTTATTTGTTCCCGGACACCTATCACTTCAGCCGCACACAGACGCCGCACGACGTCGCAGCAATGATGGTGAAACGATTTAAACAGGAGGCTGCTGCAATTGGGTTGAATGCGAACGTACACCGCACGGTGACGCTTGCCTCGATCGTAGAAAAAGAAACGGGTGTTCGCTCGGAGCGTCCGCTGGTGGCTGGAGTCTTTGAGAACCGGCTTGCGCATCACATCGGACTCGCCACCGATCCATCTGTGATTTACGCGTCATTGCTGGTCGGAAAATTTGACGGAACCATCCATCAGTCTGACCTCGCGCTCGACTCGCCGTACAACACCTACAAGTTCGCGGGGCTGCCACCGGGGCCGATCGCCAATCCTGGGCGCGAATCATTGAAAGCGGCGATGCAGCCAACGCAAACTGACTATCTGTATTTTGTCGCCAATAATCTCGGGGGACACAATTTCGCGCGTACCATTGACGAGCACAACCATAACGTTGCCCTTTATCGGCAGGGGTTGGCGAGTGCCGGCAAGAAATAGAGTCCCGGTCACCGAAGAGTAACTGAAAATCTCCCGCGCAAAGTCCTGAAAAAACTTTTGACTCATTTATACTGATGGATTGCATCTATATTCCTCAGGAAACCAGAATTGCTCTCGCGCCTTCGCACTTTTATTTTTTTGGGAATCGCTCTCATCCCTCTCAGCGGCTGCCTGTTGCGCACCCACAAAGTGGAGCGCACCATCACCACCACTGCGCCTCTGAAGGAGGCGACTCTTGCTGATCTCGTAAACCGCATCAACTCCGACGCAGAAAAAATTAGAACACTGAACGCGACGGTGGACATTGCCACCTCCGTGGGCGGAGCGAGAAAAGGGAAGGTCACCGAGTACCAGGAGATCCGGGGATACATCCTGATTCGCAAGCCGGAAATGCTGCGCATGATCGGGCTCTTCCCCGTAGTGCGCAACCGCGCGTTTGACATGGTCAGCGACGGCCAGCAATTCCGCCTGAGTATTCCGCCGAAGAACAAATTCATCGTGGGAACAAAGGACGTGAAGAACCCGCCAGAAAAACCTTCATTGGAAAATCTGCGTCCGCAAGCGATTTTGCATTCGCTTCTGATCCCACCGATTGATCCAAAAACAGACATTGCGGTGCTGGAAAATAGCACCGAGGTTGTGCAGGACACAAAGTCGAACAAGCAGGTGACGGAGCCGAACTACATCGTCATCGTGATCCATCACGCCAGCGATGGGACGTGGCTCGAACGAAAGATCTACTTCAGCCGGATCGACCTGCAGCCGCACAAACAGATCCTCTACGACAAAGCCGGAAACGTTGCCACCGTCGCCACCTATGACAATTACAGCGAATACGATGGAGTGATGTTTCCAAACATCATCGAGATCCAGCGTCCGCAAGAGGAGTACACGATCCAGATCGCCATTGTGAAACTTGCGCTGAACAAACCTCTGCGTGACGACCAGTTCGATCTGCAGCAGCCTGCCGGATCACAGCTTCAAGTGCTGGAAGGCGCAACTTACGATGTACCCGCAAAGCCCAACTACAACCCGCCCCGGCAGAATTTCCACTGACAAGAGTTGCGCATTTACTTTGTGAAGCAAAGTAGGCCGACATCGTTCTAACTGCACGCTCATGCGGCGGCCCGAAGGTCGTCGGCGGCGGCACGGCAGATTGCCGCGTCGACCACCGCGTACTCGGCTTGATCAAGGACATAGACCGCAAAGGCGATCGCATCTGCCGCATCCTGCTCGGCGTCTTGCGCTCGGCGTTCGGCTTTGCTCTTGTCCCGCTCGGCCTTGCGTTGCTCAATATTCGAGCGCGCTTTATCCAGTTGGTTATCGATCCGGTTTTTGACATCGGCCCATCCCGAGCGGATGTTCGATCCGGCCTGCGCAGCGGAGTTCTCGATTTTCTTCCCCGTGCTTTCGATGTTTGACTTCAGTTCATCGCGCCTTTTTTCGAGTTTCGCTTGGTCCTGCTGGCGCGAAGCCGACGCGGTGTTCTCGATGTTCTTAGCGCGTTGTGATAGATCATTAAGCTGTTCAGATAGGGGTGCCATAAGAATTCCTTCCGATGTGTGGATGCCGCGAGTCGCACCCTCAAACGCCAGGTATGGTCTTGTGGCTACGAATGGAAGATGCGAAGAGGCGGATATAATTGAGGATGCGTAAAACCGGAAGTTGAGATGGCTATAAAGCCTGTGCTGGGAATTCTAGTAATGCCGCTCTCGCCCACTACTCATCCTTGCTGATGGCGCTCCTATGGAGCGAAGTCCGAACGTGAAAGATCGCTCTTGTTGCGGAGGCTTCGGAGATGTACCCACCCTCTCACTCAAAAAACCGAGCGACAAGAGTGGGGCAGCCCCATAGTTAGTGGTCGGGCCGCGCCTGTTAAAATAAAATCCGCATGAATAAGATGATCATTTCCAATCTGGTGCAGCGGCCGATACGGTCGCTGATCAGCATTACTGCCATCGCGGTGGAGGTCACGCTGATCCTGGTGATCGTGGGCCTGTCGATGGGAATCCTGAATGACTCCAAGCAGCGCCAGTCGGGCATTGGTGCGGATGTGATGGTGAAACCGCCGGGGTCGTCGAACCTGATGGGCGTGAGCGGCGCTCCGGTTTCTGTGAAAGTGGCCGATATCCTGCGAAAGCAGCCGCACGTTGTCGCGGTTTCGCCTGTGATCACGCAATTGAACACCGGGGGCGGGTCTGTCGAAGTGCTCTATGGAATCGATCAGCCCAGTTTTGAAGCGATGAGCGGTGGCTTCCACTACATTGCCGGGGGTCCGATGACCGGTCCCGACGACATCCTGGTGGATGATTTCATCGCATCGTCACAACATCTCAAAGTCGGCGACACCACGGAAGTGCTCAACCACAAGTTTCGTGTGGCTGGCATCGTTGAAAACGGCAAAGGCGCGCGCAAATTCATGCCCTTGAAGACCGTGCAGGAGATGATAGGCGCCCAGGGCAAGGCCTCGATCTTCTACGTGAAATTGGACGATCCGAACAACGCCCCGCAATTTGTAGCCGCAGTGAAAAAGATCCCGGGAATGGAGAACTACAGCGTGCAGTCGATAAAAGAGTGGCTGTCACTGATGACCCCAGACAATATCCCTGGCTTCTCCGCGTTCATCAATGTGGTGATCGGCGTTTCAGTGTGCATCGGGTTCATCGTGATCTTCCAGTCCATGTACACCGCGGTGATGGAGCGCACGAGAGAGATCGGAATCCTGAAATCAATGGGCGCTTCAAAGGGATACATCGTTCGGCTGATCCTGCAGGAGTCGTTTGCTCTGGCGATAGCGGGGATCCTGCTGGGAATCGTTATCAGCTACGCGTCCGCTTACGGGATCAGGACCAAGATCTCTACACTGCGCGTATTCGTGCAACCCGATTGGGTGCTCAAGGCTGCGATCATCGCCGTGGTGGGCGCGCTCTTGGGCGCTATCTATCCGGCATTCCGCGCGGCGCAGAAAGATCCAATCGATGCGCTGGCGTATGAGTAAGTAAAACCGGTTTCCCGTTTCTCGTTTCTAGTTTCTCGTTTCTAGTTTCTAGTTCTAGTTAAAGGCAAGAGCAACGGCAACGGCGTTGTCCCTCCGCTCCGGTCGGGATGACAGACAGCGGAAGAGAACTAATTATGCGGCGGCGCTTCCTGCGAAAGCTGGCGCATAATCTCTTGCGAAGTGGTCGAATGAGATCGGCCTGCGCCCGGTAACGCGTTCCACATCCTCAGTGACAATGGCAGCCTTGCCTTCGCGGTAGTGTCGCATCAGGTCGATAAATCCTTCGATCAATTCATCCGGTGCACCCATAGTTTTCATCGCTTTTCTCGTGTCATCGTCGGTGACAGGAATGTAAGCGACATCCTTGTCCAGGGCAGCGGCGAGTTTTGCCGCAATGTCAAAATTGCTTAGCGATTCGGGTCCGGTGATGGTATAGGTCCTATCGGCTTCGCTGGGTTCGGTGAGCGCCATCGCCGCAATAACGGCGATATCACGCGCGTCGACGTGGGAGACTCGGGAATCGGCCTGGGGCAGGGCGAAGGTGCCTTGATCTCTGATGCTTTGTCCGAGATTGTTCACGAAGTTCTGCATGAATCCGTTGGGACGCAGAAAGGTGTGCGCAATCCCTGACGCCTCGACGTGCTTCTCGCTGGCCCGATGCCCGCGTCCGAAGATGTAATCTTCCGCCTCGGCGCCGATGACAGACTGTTTCACAATGTGCCTGATGCCCGCTCGTTTTGCTGCGTCAACGAGCGGGAGTTCGAGATGGGTCCGCCCCGCAGGCGAGAGCAAGAAGAGCGTGTCCACACCTTCGAGCGCGGGAGCGAATGTCTCCGGGCGAGTGTAATCGAGCAGCACGGTCTCAGAACCGTTTGCCTTCGCTTTAGTCATCTTTTCGGTCACTGCGATCTTGAAAGGCGCACTGCTGGCCTTGAGTTGTTTGACGAATTCAGTTCCTAACGCTCCTGTAGCGCCGGTAACGAGAA
>JAOAPH010000084.1 GCA_025462835.1 Candidatus Angelobacter sp.
TCCCAGGATTTGACCAGGATCGTGTGCGATCCGGTGCTGACCGGCAGATTGGTATCGACTTTATTGGAGAAGATGGAAAAAACGTTTACGTTGTCGAGATAAATGATTGCGGATGAAATTATCTTTCCAGTATCGGCGGTTGCCGATGCTGTTACATGTACCGACGAGGTGACGGTTGCGCCATTAGCTGGCGATGCGATGGTTACTCCTGCGAATGAAGATGCAGTGGCCAGAGAGAGGAAGATTGAGAGTAGGACTTTACACACCTTTGCCTCCGAATGACCTAGCCCTGAGGAGACACATAGGACTAGGTGGATTGTTGTAATCAGAGGGTACTGAGGTGAGAAGCCAGCCTCAATCAGCTAAATACCGCAATTGTTTGTAGAGGGCGTACTAAGGTGTACGAGGCTGTCAGGGAATGACTTGCAAAAAAAATGGGGCACCAGTGAGGTGCCCCTAAATGTTTCGCATTGAGCTTTCGTCTACCAGTAGCTGAGCGCCATCTTGTCGACCCAAGTACTGTAGTTCTGCTGACGGTAATTGCCGTCCATCTGGTAGTTGACGGTCACACCCTTCCAGCTTGTGGCAGTGGAAGAGTTGTACCAGTTGAGGTAGTGCTTAGTACCGTTGAGGGTTAAGGCAATGTAGTGTAGTTGGTTGCCCGAGGTGCGCTCAACCTCCAGGACCACGTGCGCCCACTGATATGCCACGAGGCTGGGGCAGCGGATTCCGGTCGAGACCCAACGATTGTTGGGGTTGTCCCAGATGTCCCAGGTGCCGGCCGCGCGGTAACTGCATTGGCTTCCAAAGATCAAAGAGCGTCCAGCAACGAATTGGTTGATGTCGAACTCGATGCTTTGCGCGGCGGTAGGATCGGTTATGTAGAAGTAGAAATCGTAGACAAAGTGGTGGGCATTGTTGTTGGCGGCGCTGTCATACATCACCTTGTACCACCAGAGGCCATCAGAGTACGGTGTGCCACCCCCGAGCCAGAATTGGGCAGACCGGCCATCGAGCGAAGGCGATGCTACGTTTTGTACCAGACCGATGGGGGCTGAGGGACCCCATCCGCCCGCGCCTGCGCATGTTGAGCAGGACTGCCATCCACCAAGTTGGTCGATGTTCCAGAGGGTTGATCCATAGGTTTGAGTGGTAGGGGGGGTGCTGGCTTGTCCGATGTTGACCGCGGTGCTGGCTTGATAGACGCCACCGTAGTTGTCCCAGGACTTCACCAGGATGGTGTGCCAACCGGACCCCATGTTGAGATAGGTGTCCACCGTGTTTGAGTACTTGGCGTAATTTTGTACGTTGTCCAGGTAAACGATCATGGAAGATATGACCCGGCCGCTGACGGGAGTTGCCCAGGCTGTAACATGAACAGGGGAACCTGCGGCCGAACCGTTAGCTGGTGAGGTGATGTTGACTCCAGCAAACGAAAAAGAGGCTATGAAGAGAAATATGAGGACGGATAAAGCTTTCACGAATCGACTCCAGATGAGGGAATTTTTTGTGGCGTCTAACGCGCCCGAATCCAATCGTGCTCCCACATTAAAGGCGAGAGTTGAGTCGCATCAAGAGTTGGCTGCGATATGTAAAAGTTCGTAAAATTCTGGTATTAGTAACGGGTTAAGGCCTCTACTTAACCCGAATTGCAATCTTCCTGATGCTTCTGCTGTTCTGGCCAACCTGGGCCCTTGTCAGTCCATCCAATAACTGCATCTCTGAAACTCGACAATTTTTAAAAATGAAGCGTGAGTCGAAAGCAGTTCACATTGCCTTAATACTTGCCGCGATGGCGACCGCAATCGCGGGTTGTGCGGAGAGAAATGTTCCCAAGCTCTTGAAGAGCGAGCGCAATGCTCCCGAAAGACCCACCAACATCTTGGCCGTCTATGAAGCTTGGTTCGGTGAGCCTGATCACATCAAGGTGGGATATTCGTCGCAAGACCGGGTGGTGCTTCAGAAACAGATCGAGCAGGCAAAGGGTCTGGGCGTCTCCGGATTTGTTGTGGACTGGTATGGAACCCGCAAACCGTTCATCGATTCCAGCTTCTCCCAGATGCAGCAGGTGGCAGTTGAGAAGAACTTCAAAGTGGCACTGATGTATGACGAGGTGCAGGACGATCTCTCGCGGATGACGGAAAACGCCATCGCACAATTGGACTACGCCTACAAGAATTACATCGGGCCCAATGCTCCGGCCCACGATGCTTACTTGACCTACAAAGGGCGTCCGATGATCTTTGTCTGGCCGCGCGGAGGCAAGACCGATTGGCCGCGGGTGCGCGAGCACTTGAACACATGGGCCACGCCCCCTCTTCTTATATATAAGGACGAGCCCAGCCCTTACACCGAGCTGTTCGACGGCTATTACGCATGGATCCATCCCGGAAAAGAGGGATTCAAGTCCGACGGCAGCAACTGGGGAGAGGGGTACCTTCAGAACTTCTATTCGAAGATGGCTTCGAGGCAGGACGGAAAGATAGTGGTGGGAACCGCCTGGCCGGGATTCGATGACGCACGCGCCTCTTGGAGCGAAAATCGTTACATGGACGATCGCTGCGGGAAGACTTTCGAGCAAACCTTGCACTACCCGCGACGCTATTTTGGGCCAGACAATCCGCTTCCCTTCCTGCTGATAGCCACATGGAATGACCACGAAGAAGGCACGGCCATCGAGAGGGGTCTAGCTACGGAAGCTCCTCCAATCCCGAACAAGCCGCCTTCGAGATGTGGCGCTGACTGAAAAAAGTAGAGCGGAGCTGAACGGCAACTCGGAACTGGCTGCTTGTTTCTAAGTAGCTGGATTCGGAGATCATGACGCGAACCTTCCTAGGCTCCAGAACAACAGTTCTTTTATTTCTCCTCAGTTTGGCAGTAGCCGGTGAATCCGGTTGTGGTGGCGCTGCGCCATTTGCTCAGCGGACTGCCCTCGTGAGCTCACCGCAAACCTCTGTTGCTACTCCCACTCCTACTATTGTGAGTGAGCCTGCTCCGAACCAATCGGGCGCGACCTGCGTCCCCGATGTCCAAATCGTCTTGTCTCGGCCAGGACGACCAAGGAGGGATATGCCCTTGATCTTCTGGGCCAATCCTTCGAGCATCACTAAAGGACAGAGCACCACGCTGAATTGGGCGAGTGGCAATACGACATCGGTCTCCATCGATAACGGCGTAGGAGCCGTGCCCCTCTCAGGAAGCGTCACGGTTTCGCCGACTGCAACCACGACTTTTACAGCTACAGCAACCGGACCTGATGGCAGCGCCACTCAGTCCGTCACGGTAGGAGTGGATTACACAGGATTCACTCCCACCGTATCCGCCGCGGCTAGTCCCGCGGCCATCACGAGCGGACAACCTACAACGTTGAGTTGGTCGAGTTCGAATGCTACCTACGTCAGCATCGATCAAGGCATTGGACAGGTTGCGGCGCAGGGTTCGCTCGATGTGAGTCCTAAGGCAGACACCGTCTACACTATCACTGCGGGCTGCGCTGGTGCGGTCGTAAACCAGCAGGTTTCGGTGAATGTCCAGAAGGCCAGGGACGGGATCTCCGCGCTCAACCACATCGTGTTCATGCTTCAAGAGAACCGATCGTTCGATCACTATTTCGGAAAACTGAATGACTACCGCTTGAGCATGGGATTGGCGGCGGATGTGGATGGGCTTCCTGCCGATGCAGTGAACTACGCCAGCGACGGCGTTACAGCAGTGCCCTCATTCAAGATGCAGACGCAATGCATTGAAGAGCTGACCGCCGCGTGGAATGAGAGTCATTGGGACTTCAACCTGAAGGATCCAATTTCAACGACGCCGAAAATGGATGGCTTCGTCGCGACGGCACAAGGATATTCCGGCTACATCGGGGCGACGGACACTGCGGGACGAAGGGCGATGGGCTATTACGATTCGACTGACCTTCCCTATTACTACTTTATGGCGACCGAGTTTGCTACTTCTGACCGATGGTTTTCGCCAGCGGCTTCAATGAGCGCGCCAAACCGGCTATATGCGTTCGCGGCGACTTCGTCAGGTTTTACAAAATATGCGACTCATACCCTGACAACGAAAACGATTTTTCAGTCGCTCCAAGATGCGGGAATCTCTTGGAAGATCTACTACAGCGACACCTACGACAATGGCCAACCGATCACAGCCCTGGACACGTACTACGATTTCGCCAGCAAACATCGGGACAGGATCGTGCCCGTGAATCCGAATTACTTTGACGATCTGCAAAATGGCACGCTGCCGCAAGTCGCGTTCATCGAGCACGGATCGCACTCCGGAAGGGACGAGCATCCGGGTGGGTCAAACATACAAGTGGGAGCGAAGTATGTATCGAGCCTGATCAATGGCTTGATGCAGAGCAGTTCATGGAAGGATTCCGTCTTTGTCCTGTCATATGACGAAGCCGGAGGACTTTACGATCACGTTCCGTCAATCACCGGAGTGCCGAGCCCGGATGGGATAAAACCAACAGACCTCACCCAATCCGATATCCAGGACGATTTCACGCGCACTGGTTTTCGAGTGCCGATGATCGTGGTATCACCATTCACGATAAAGCATCAGGTCTCACACACACCCATGGATTACACGGCCATATTGAAGCTGATAGAGACGCGCTTTAACATCCCGAGCTTGACGGCGAGGGACGCTGCACAGCCGGACATGACGGAGTTCTTCGACTTTGTGAATCCGCCATGGATGGCTCCGCCAACTCCGCCGGCGCAGCTGGTGGATAAGCCGTGCTATTTGGACCACTTGCCCTGAGACGGAGTAAACTCATCTTTCACTACGCAGACTTACCAACGAAGACGAGCGAAGACAAATCATGCAGTTGAAAATTCTTGTAACCGGCGGCGCGGGATACATCGGCAGTGTTGCGACTGCAGAGTTGTTGAAGGCTGGGCATCGCGTGACGGTATTCGACAACCTTAGTAACGGCCACGAGAAGGCGGTGCCGGAGCAGGCACGATTGGTCCTCGGCGACTTGGCAGAGCGGGAGAAGTTAAACGAGTTGCTGGCCGCCTCCCGATTTGACGCGGTGATGCATTTCGCAGCGTTCATTGAGGCGGGCGAGTCGATGGTCGCTCCGGAGCGCTTCTTTCGCAATAACACGGCCAACACACTGAACCTGCTGCAAGCGATGCTGGAGCACGGGGTTAAAAAACTTGTGTTTTCGTCAACGGCGGCGCTCTATGGCAATCCCAAGCGCGTTCCCATCAAAGAAGACGATGCGCTCGATCCGACCAACGCATACGGCGAATCCAAACTGCTGGTGGAGCGGATGTTGAACTGGTTCCATCGTATACACGGCCTTCGCTATGCCAGTCTGCGTTATTTCAATGCGGCAGGCGCAACGCCGGAACGAGGCGAAGCGCATCATCCGGAGACGCACCTCATCCCGCTGGTGCTGCAAGCCGCAGTGGGCGATCGCGAGAGTATTTCGATTTTCGGCAATGACTATCCCACGAACGACGGCAGCTGCGTGCGCGACTACATCCACATCTTTGACCTGGCAGCGGCGCACATTCTGGCGCTTGAGGCATTGCAGGAACGGGACCGCCTCATCTACAACCTGGGCAACGGCAAGGGTTACAGTGTGCGCGAGGTCATTGATGTGGCAAGCGCGGTCACGCAGCGACCCATCAAGGTGGTGGAAGCGGCACGGCGCGCGGGTGATCCCGCGGTGCTGGTGGCGAGTTCGGAAAAGATCAGACGCGAATTGGGATGGAACCCACGTTACGCGCAACTGAAAGACATCATTGGCGGTGCCTGGGATTGGAAGCAGAAAAATCCGCAAGGGTACGCCGAGGCAAAAAATCTACAAGCCGCAAGAGACTAGTCCCTCCGTCTTGCCAAAACTGCAATCGTTCCGATTCGAGAGCCTAAGGCCGTAAATAGGCCTTTTCCAGCAGATGCAATCCAAAACAAATAAGGTAAGATGCTCGTACGCTGATGCAAATCCCCTGTTTTCTGGCACCCGGACCCCACGGGTGGCGTTTCGTGCGTTTGAGCGCTGACATGCAGGGTTGGAAATCGCCCTAATATTCTAGAAGCACTGAAAAAGTTTGGTCGATTTCCACTGCTGGTTCATCGTTGGTGCCGATAAGGTAGCTGTGCCTTTTATTGAAGATCTCGGGATACTGGTGCTGTGGCTGATTGCCATGGTGATGAGCATGAATTTTGTGTTCATGTTCTTCGTCTTCTACCGACGGTTATCTAGAGCGCGTTACTTTGCCGAAAAAGATGCCGCGCGGGCCCGCTACGACGGGACTATAAGTAAGTTCGTCCGCGGCGAACTGTCCACTGAAGAAGTGACGGAAGCGCTGGAGAGCGCGACTTCAGCGGCTGAACAGGACGTCATCGAGGCGCTGCTCCTTAAGCAGGTGGATGGAACCAATGCGGACCGCGTGAGTGAATTGTTCTTTTCGCTCGGCTTCGTTGACCGATGGGCGAAGATAGCGTTTGGCCGAAAAAAATCAGGTGAACTGGTAAAGCGGGCGCTGCGACGTGAACGGGCGACGATCGATACGCGTACAAAGCGTTCCATTTTCGAGCATGTCGGCCGCATGCAGATCTTCGCAGTTCCACGCGCCCTGGCTCTGAACAGCCTGGGGCGAATGGCACCCGAGCACTCAGAGGTTTTTCTCGCCGAAGGTCTCAAAGACCCTTCAATGAACGTGCGCAGGGTGGCAATCGAGAGCATGGGCCGCAACCGGTTTCCGCAGGCTGTCCCTCTGCTGTTGGAGGAATTGCGCAAGGCCGTAGAAGAGGGCAACGACGTCTCTCTGCGCACGATGAAGTCGGCGCTGATCTCCTACAACCTGGAAGACCTCGACCTGTTTATTCCATATCTGACGCATCCTGCGCGGCGGGTCCGCTTTTTCGTCATCGATACGCTGCGGGAGATCTGCAACAAGGCTTCGGCCGGAGGCTTACTGGCAAAAAACGATTTCTCTCCTGCGCTCTGCCGGTTGGTCCTCGAGAAAGTTGTGAACGACGAGTTCGCGGATGTGCGGGCGCGCAGCGCATGGCTGGTGCGGCATTTCCGTGATGCCCAAGCTGTTGAAGCGCTTCGATTGCTGCTCAACGATGAGAACGAATTCGTGCGTCTGCATGCAGTGAGGGCCTGTGGGCACCGAACTTATTCGGTATTGACCCCCGACATTGTCGCCCGGTTGACGGACATGCGCTGGCGGGTGCGGGAAGCCGCAGTCGGCACACTGGCGTTAGTGGGAGCCGAGGGACTGGACGAAATGTACCGGTTCTTTGTGAGCTGTCCTGATGCTTTTGCGTGCGAGCAGATCACGGAAGAGATCCAACGCAAGGGATTGGTCCAAGACCTGGTGGCGGCATTGATGGCAGGCGGCGAGGAGAGCGATCTGGGCCGCGCGGTCTGTCAAAAAATGTCGATGATGGGCAAGACGTCCCTATTGATCAGCGCGCTGGCCTCTGTCGTCGCGCCGGAAGTGCGGATCGCGCTGATGGAATCCCTGGCGGCTGCACCGAATGATGAATTCCTGTCAGTGTTGCAAATGATCACTGAAACGAGCAGCGGATCGGTGCAGATCCGGGCCTCGCAAATACTGCATCAGTCGAGTTCGCGCGCATTGTCGGACGCGGCAGGAGCTCCCTAAGCGTGCATAATGCCTGGCTGCATTTTTTCGACTATTCCAATACCGTCATCCTGCTTTATTTTCTGGCAGCTAATGCGGTCTACACAGTCCTGATGGTGATCTCGTTGTACACGGTGTCACTGCACTCGAAGTTTGCCGCGCGCATTGGCTATGGGGACCTGGCAGATTCACCGGTGACACCGCCGGTGGCGCTCATTATTCCCGCGTATAACGAGCAAGACGCGGCAGTGGCGACCGTGGCATCGCTTCTCGACCTGAATTATCCGGAAAAAGAGATCATTGTGGTGGATGATGGGTCGACCGACGACACGGCGATGCGATTGATCGAACATTTTCAATTGCAACGCATGGACCTGGTATTTCGCGCGGCAGTACCGGTCAAGAAGCCGTTCGCTTTCTATCACAACCCTGATATTCCAGCGCTGCTGCTGATCTCGAAAGAGAATGGCGGCAAAGCTGATGCACTGAATGTGGGCATCAGCATGGCGCGTAGCCCTTATTTCTGCACTGTCGATGCCGATTCCATCATCGAGCGCGACGCGCTTTTGCGGCTGATGGCGCCGATCGTGCATTCGAATGTGAATACTGTCGTCAGTGGTGGCGTGGTCCGCATTGCGAACGGATGCACGCTGGAGAACGGCCAGATCCGCGACATTCGGCTTCCCAAGAGCTGGCTGGAACGATGCCAGGTTGTGGAATACATACGAACTTTCCTCTTCGGCAGACCGGGGTGGAATTTCTTGAACGCCACGTTCATCTGTTCCGGAGCATTTTGTCTCTTGCAGAAGGAATCAGTTGTGCTGGCCGGTGGTTTTACTACGGACACCGTGACTGAAGATATCGACATGATCGCTACGCTCCACCGGTATCTGAAGGACAAGGGATGGAAATACCGGATGGTGTTCACCACCGATCCAGTCTGCTGGACCGAAGCGCCGCACAACATTTCTACCCTGGCAAAGCAGCGCCGTCGCTGGCAACTTGGGCTGATGCAAACGGTGATGAAACACCACCAGATGATCGGTAATCCGAAATTCGGGTTGATGGGCTTGTTCAGCATGCCGTTTCACGCCTACATCGAAGCCGCGGGTTGCGTGGTTGAGGCCGCCGGCACCATCCTGCTTCCATTCTCTTTTCTAGTGGGCGCAATGCCGTTCGGACTTTTTCTGCTGCTGATGTTCCTGGCTGTGGGCTATGGGACGTTGCTATCGATGGGGTCAGTACTGCTTGCTGAAGCGACAGTCCGCCGGTATCCGAGTTATCGAGATGTGCTTACGTTGATCCTGTTCTCGCTGGTTGAGAATTTTGGATACAGGCAAATGGTGACCTTCTTCCGCGCACAGGGTGTATTGCAGTATGTGATGGGCGTCCACAAATGGGAACTGGTAGCGCATCGCGGCCTTGAAACGAGTATGGAGACAGGGGATGCGTAACGGCGGGCCCTGGTTCTTAAATCGCGTTGTGCTCGGGCTACTGGTTTTTTTTGTCCTCGTGGGATTTTGGGAATTCAAATGGAAGCCGCAGTACCGCCCTTACTACGAACAGGGTGTCCGCTATTACCAGTTGGGCCGTTATTCAGAAGCGCTGAGGCAATTCGATACGGCGTACAACATCGCCCCGAATGCCGTGGACGTGATGATGATGGAAGGATGGACGACGTTGAAGTTGAACCGCTTCGAGGACAGCCGGTTCTATTTCAACCGTGTATTAAAGATTGACTCCCGCCTGGAAGAGGCACAGATCGGGTCGGCCTTCGTCACCATGGAAACCGGTAGAGGAAAACTGGATTACAAAATCTTGCTCAAGTATCTAGGCAAGCGGCTCAATGATCCGAACGTCTCAATCCTGGTAGCCGCTGCATTGTTACAAGACGGCCGCACATTCGAAGCGGCGGACATCTATTCGCGTCTGCAGGGCGACCCAAATTACGGCGAACCAGCGGCATTTGAGTTCAAGAAGATTTTTGGCATGGAAGGATTCAACGACCGGATCCCAACGAAATTGCCGACGCGCTCTCGGCCGGCGCAATTGCAAACCGCATTCCGCGCAGCCAATAACAGCATGTGGAAACTCGGGGACACGGGCTGGCAGAAGTTTTACGTCAGCGGCGTGAACCTCGGGCCTGGGGCTCCGGGCTACTTTCCTGCGGCTCCGCCACACGATGGCCGGCTCTACGGGAAGTGGCTGGAAAAATCTGAGGAATTGAACGCGAACACTATTCGCGCATACACGTTGCTCCCACCCGCGTTCTATCGCGCCTACAAACACCACATGGATAAGGGTGGAAAGATCACTCTTTATCAGCAGATATGGATAAGTGATCCTGCGAATAAGGATCTGTATGAACCGAAGTTCATTGAGGAAACGAAAGCGGAAATCCGCTATGCAGTGGACTCGATCCATGGCAGCGGTGATGTCCCGCCAAAACGAGCCCGCGGCAATGGCATCTACGATCAGGACGTTTCGCAAAATGTTGGTGCAATCCTCCTAGGACGCGAGCTGGAAGCTTCCGTTGCAATCCAGACGAACATCATCAACGGGGGTAAGCAGCGATATCTAGGCAAATACATTTCCATCCCCAACGGGACCGCGACCGAGGTCTGGTTTGCAGAAATGCTGGACTACCTAGTCACTTATGAAACGGAGAAATACAACTGGCAACATCCGGTAGCGATCGTCAATTGGCCGCCGCTTGATCCCCTCTTCCATCCCACGGAAGCTCCCAACATGCAGGAAGTGAAGTTCAGGATCATGCGCGGGGAGAAACTGGAGATGCCTAAGGAGGCGGAAGATGACAATGACACCGTCTCCATCGATGAAGCGAAGTACCAGATCACTCCCGCTTTTTACGCCGGCTTTTTCGCTTCGTATCACGTTTATCCCTATTACCCGGATTTCCTGCTCTTTGATCCGCAGTATCTGAATGCACGGGACAGCGAAAGCCTGAACCCGATGCATGGATATATTCGCGACTTGCGCGCACACATTCCGTATCCATTGGTTATCACTGAATATGGCATCCCGGACTCGATGGGCATCTCCCATTTCCATCCTTTGGGCTGGCACCATGGCGGACACACGGAAGAACAGCAAGGAGCGATCCTGCGGCAGTTATCACGCAGTATCAAAGAGAACGGCTGTGCGGGTGGCATTGTCTTTTCACTGATAGACGAATGGTACAAGCACAACTGGTTGAATCTTGACTTTGAAGATCCTATCGATCGTGCAGCGCTGTGGTTGAATGAACTTGATCCGGAAAAACATTATGGTCTGCTTGGGTTCAGGCCATCGAAATGGAAGTTGTTCGCCGGTGAAGCAGCCGACTGGCAGAGCGAACCGAAAATTTATGAGCGACACACTGGCGGAAGTGGTCCGCTTAGCGTGCAGGCCTCGAGTGATGAAGCTTTCGTCTATCTCCGCATCAACGGAGCTTGCGCCGAATGCCTGGAGAAACCCGCGAAGTTGAATCGCACGGCGTATGCAATCGCATTGAATACTGTCTCGGGGCGGGGAGTCGGGTTGCGGCAACTTCCGTTCGCGGATACCACGATTGCGACGGGCGCAAATTTTCTCCTTTATCTCAGCAGCGCCACAGAGACCCGATTGCTGATCGCTGACAACTACAATCCGTATGTTTTGCAGCCCAAGCCCGGTGTCCCTAATGAGACGGAGTTGAATTACCGGCATTCGTTTACGCCTAGGCTGGAGGGCAGCGGCACATTTCAGGAGCTGCTGGTGGAAACGAACCGGCGCAGGTTCGGTCGCGACGGCACCATGTATCCCGGACAGCGGTATAGTCGCAGCACAATGCGTTATGCCACTTTCGGAGATCGCGCTAAGGACTCTCTAGCGGAGTGGTATACCGACCCGAAGTCGCAAGCGGTGGTCGTCCGCATATCTTGGGGCAAGTTGCTGGTAACCGATCCCTCCAGCCGACGCGTGTTTTTTGGATTCGACAGCCAAAGACATGTGGTCACCGATGCCAGCGCGGGGATAGAAATATCGCTATTCGAATTGAAACAGACCGGAGCCGGACAGGGTATGAGTTCCATGGTGGTCACGAATTCATTTCCCGCAGTCGTCAACGGAGCCGTTCGCGAAGCGAACAAGCTGGAGTGGAAGAGATGGGAGAAAGTCTCGCCGGAACTATTCGAGAAGAAATCATTCGCGGTCATGCAGAAACAATTTCTGGAGCAACAACGTGAAGATAAGACTGATGGCAGTGCTGGGAGTCACGCTGGCACTGGCACCACAACCAAGAGCAGCGGCGCAGGCGGACGGTAAGTCGCAACTCGAGCAGGCGGACAAGTTTGCGCTCGACGGCAAGCTCAACCTGGCCCGCGCCGCTTATGAGCGCGCGATAAAGGCCGGCGAACCAGTCGACAAGGATTACGTCCGCTCGCGCAACATAGGCCTGTGCTATCTGAATGGCGAGCCCAAGAACCTGCAATTGGCGGCGAAATGGTTTGGCATTGCAGTACAACTTCGTCCGGGGACAGAAGAGACGCGCTTCAGTTACGCGCAGGCCTTGGGCTGGGGCGGGCAATATGATGTTGCGGCACAACAATTCCGGATATTGATGTCCATGCGGCCGACTTCCACTGAGTATGCTCTCGGGCTCTCGAATAATCTGTATTGGAAAGGCGACGTCCCTGGCGCGTTGGCAGTGCTGGAACGGTTCCTGGAATACTCGCCCAGCCAAACAGAGGTGCGGCTGAATTATGCCCGGTTGCTCGGATACGCGAAGCGCTACACCGACGCCCGCAACCAGTATCAGGTCATCCTGCAAAGCGACCCTAAAGATCTGGCCGCGCGTGTGGGAATCGCCAAGATCACTTCCTGGCAGAATCAACTCGATATCGCTCTGCAATTGTTCAATAAAATTTTGGAGTCGAATCCCGGCTATTACGACGCCGTTGTGGGGAAGGCGTACACGCTTCTGTGGATGGGGCAGCGCGATCAAGCGCGCGTACTCTTCGCGGCCGCCCGCAATCGCGATCCTGGAGATAAAGAAATAGCCGCCGTGCTTAAGTCGTTGTCGGCAGCGCCGCAAAAGCCAAAATCGCCTGCAGTTGTGGTGGCGAAGGCGGAAAAAGCAAAGCCGAAAGCCCCAGTTGTGCCGGTGGCGATTGCGGAGGTAAAGAAGCCCGAGCCGGTAACTCGAGAAGCGGCAATTCCAGCACCTGTTCCCGCGACGGAGTCGGTTTCAGCGACGCCGGTGCATAATCCAGTCGCCGAGCCGGATCCAGTGGCTGCCTTGCTTGTCGCTGCGGAAGCAGCTTCCGCGAAAGGAAACTTTACCGATGCGATCCATCATTATCACCAGGTGCTAGAGCGGCAGCCGAATGCACCCGGCGTCAAACTGCAAATCGCTCGAGTGCTTTCCTGGTCAAAGAATTACGACGACTCCATAGCCCAATACGACGAGTTGCTGCACAGCTCGCCCGAGAATCTATACGCACATACGGAAAAGGCGCGAGTGCTATCGTGGGCCAAAAAATACAACGAGTCGCTCGACGAATATCGGACTGCGCTGCGGCTCTCTGAATCGGTCGAAAAGCCGGCGGTTCCTCCGCGTGATATCCGCCAGGAATATGCCCGCGTGCTTTCCTGGGCGCAGCGCTATCCTGATTCACTCGAGCAATACCGACTGCTTCTGCCCGACGGCGCGCAGATGGAAGCGAAGGACACGGCAGTCCTAGTCGAAAAAGCGCGCGTGTTGGCGTGGTCAAAACGCTATGACGAGTCGATCGCGACTTACGACTTGGCGCTCAAGTTGGACGCAGACAATTTCGAAGCACGACTGGGCAAGGCGCAGACCACATTCTGGGCGGGACGATTGCTGGTCGCGTCAGTTCAGCTGCGAACGATCCTGCAACAGCGTCCGCGCGATCCTGAAGCCAGCTTCACGCTTGCTGCCGTGGAGCACGGACTGGGAAATAACGGGCGCTCGTTAAGTCTCCTGGCGGCGGCGTCACAAAACTCCGAGACACAAAGTCTGCGCGACAGCATCCGGGCAGAACTACGTCCGATCTTGCGCTTCCGCTATGGCCTGGAAGATGACCGCGAGATCGTCGGCGTTGGAACGGACACCACTACCAAAGTCCTGCGTTATACCTCCGCCATTGAATTTAATATCCATCCTGACGTTCGGATGGAAATTATAAACACCACGACGAACGCTCTATCCAGCAATGCCCTGCTGGCATCGAATGAACCCAATGCCGCAGCCATGGAAACGCTAGCGCGTGTGAACTTCCGCATTAAACCCTGGCTGCGAATGATCGCAGGCGCGGGTATCGGCAACACTGGAGGCGCGTTTCTGGGCGCTGTCGCAAAGACGAACCAACACTTTACCTATGACATCCATCCGGTTATCACGCACGGGAGTTTCCGGACGGACATCGCAATCAGCAGGCACATCGCGGATTACACTCCGCTGGCGATTGACGATAACGTAATGCAGCAACGTTATTCGATATCGGAATCCTACAGTTGGAAACAACGCGTGCGCATGGGCGCGGAATACTGGTACGCACGCTACACGGTTGACGCTCCCGGAGCGCCACATCTGGCGACGAACGGAAACGGCGGTTCACTCTATGTCACTCCAGTGCTGTACCGGAACGAGCGCGCGAGTATCGACGCGGGCGTTCGCTATGACAGTTTCACTTTCGACGACGGCGCGGAAAATATAACCAAGACGATCAACTCGGCAGGCTTCTTTACTCCGCGGGTGTACCAGCGTGTTTCAGGAACCGGCCATGCCGCATGGGACCCGCACACACGGGTGCATCTGGAAGTGAATGGAACATTTGGTCCGCAGCGAATTTTTGGGTTCGCATCATTGACGCCACCACCGGCCACATTCGGCACGACCGGCAGCGTGGGATCGCAGGTCACCTTCCATCTTGGCCGGCTGCAACCGACATTCGCCTACGATTACTTTTCGACAGCCACACCCGCCTTTCCAGCCCAGCGCAATGGGCAATATCGATCCAACGTCTTCAGCCTCGGCCTGACCTATCGCTTTTGACGGCCAATCCCCCTGAAAATGCTATCGAATCAGCACGAGTCGGGGTAAACTTGCCCTCGTGTCCGCAACGCCCTGCGGGCCCTCTCCGGGAGCTGTGTTTTGATCGGCAAGAACTTCGGCACTTACAAGATTGAATCCAAGATCGGCGAAGGCGGTATGGGAGTGGTGTACCGCGCGCTCGACAGCGAACTGGACCGCCCGGTCGCGATCAAAATGGTGCTGTCGACTCCTGGCACCACCGCCAACGATGAAAGTGTGGCTCGCTTCATGCGCGAAGCGAAAGCCGCTTCCCGCTTGCAACATCCCGCCATCATGACCATCTACCAGTTTGGGGTGGAAGACAACACCCGATACCTGGTGATGGAGTTTATCGAAGGCAAGACGCTGAAGCGGATCATCAATTTTCAGCCCATTCCCATCGTTCAGCTTTGCGAGATCGCCGTGCAGGTGGCGGACGCATTGACTGTCGCGCATGAGAAAGGCGTGATCCATCGCGACATGAAGGCGGAAAACATCATGGTCACGCCGCGTGGACAGGCGAAGATACTTGACTTTGGCTTAGCCAAGCTGAACGAAGAGTCCATCGCGCCAACTGACGAGACCGTTACCGACATGTACAAGACTCAGGTCGGAACCGTTCTGGGAACCGTAAGCCACATGTCGCCGGAGCAGGCGATGGGGCACGATGTGGACGGAAAGACCGACATCTTCTCATTCGGCGTGGTGCTGTATGAGATGGCCACGGGACAAAGTCCGTTCGTAGGGCCGTCTCCGCAGGCGACACTGGCGCGGCTGCTGAACCAGAGACAGAAGCCGATCAGTGAATTGAATCCGACGACATTGCCAGAACTCGAAAAACTGATCGATCAGTGTCTGGAAAAGGAAGCTGCGAATCGTCCGAGCGCCAAAGAGCTGACGGCAGCACTAAAAAAGATTCAAGCATCACTGAGCGCGAAAGACCTGGTAGCCAGCGCACCGCAATCCGCGTATCCGTCGGGCTCAGCGCTGGGAACATCTACCGGAAGCGGCAGCGGATCTGGATCCAGTTCAGCATTGCGCGCGCCGGTGCAGGTGGTGCCGGTTTCTTCTTCGCGGATTGTGGGAACACCAGGATCGTCGTCCAGCGTGGGTGCGCCGGAAGCGGTGCCGAAGGCCCAGGCAAGGGCGATATATCGGGCCGTCAAAGTATTCCGCGTGATGTTTTCGTTGTTGACATTGACGGTGCCGCTAAGCTTCTTCTTGTCTTTTGTGGTAGGTGGTCGCCTCGTGCGCCCGGATTTAGTTAATGGCACGGCAATATGGAGCTACGTTGAGGCGATCGTCGGGCCGGCTATGGCTCTCGCGAACAAAGTTTTCTCCGACGAATTCCGCCCTGTGGTGAATGGTTGGAACTTTATGCTGGCGGGGTTCGGAATCGTGACGTTCGGAGTACGACAACTTGTGCTCTTGCCTGTCGATAAGCTAGGGCACTGGGCGAAGACGCGGGCCGTGCAGTCGAAAGCAAGTAGCGCCAAAGCGCCGGTGGGCTCAGTCCAGGAGAGGGTATCCAATCAACGGCTGGCCATGCTGCGCGAGTACAGCGAGGCGCAGAAGATACTGCATCAGGGTAAACGACATCTGGCATTTCTCTCGATCGACGTGATCGGCTCCACCAAGATGAAGATCGGCGAAGATAAGTTGGTGGTGGAACATGCATTCACCGAATACAAGAAATTTGTGGACCGCATACTGAAGAGCAACAAAGTATGGAAAGTGGCGTGGACTCCGGACGGGATCATGTGCGCGTTCTTGAGTTGTGAAGACGCCACTCGAGCCGCGCAAACTGTTTTAACGGAATTGCCGTGGTTCAACGAGGGTGTCCACAAACTGCGCACTCCGTTCGACGTGCGATGCGGCATCAATACGGGTGAAGTCATCTTCCCGGAAGAAAAGGCCATGGAAGAGATCAGCGACGAGGTGGTCGACATCGCGGGTCACATGCAGAAATACGCCACTCACCAGACTCTGTGGATGGCAAGAGAGGTTTTAGCCGAACTGACGAGCGCCGATGGGTTTGTCCAAGTCGCGGACAAAATTGTCGATGGCAGAACGCCGTTCGAATGGCGTCCGAAAGCGGAAGCTAAGGGCGCGGCTGCAACACAGTAGTAGATTCAATTCGCTGGTCGTGTCAGCCATGACACACCGCCGACCAGTAGACACACTCCTTCTCCCTGTTTTCCATATAAGTCGTTCATTTTAATCGGCTTCATCAATGGTCTCCGTTGTGCAATATCTCCGGGTATACGACGAAACGGAGATCGACGATGCGGCGGCTCGACGAAAACCAAAAAGCGAAGACACTCAGAACTTCAGCCCTCTTACTAGTTGTTTCCCTCCTTAGTTTCACCCCGGCGTTCGCGCAATCTGCGCGTGAAGTAGATGTCAAGACGGCGAAGATGGTACAGCGGCAGATCATTGTCAGCATCCCGGATCGCCAACTTGCGCTGCTCGAAGGAGGCCGCGTCCTGAAGATCTATTCCGTGGCCGTAGGCGCAGGGGAAAGCCCCAGCCCCGAAGGCGAGTTCACGGTGATGTCGCGATTGGAAAACCCGGGCTACTACAAGCCAGGGACGGTAATCGCCCCCGGAAAGAGCAATCCGCTGGGCACACGCTGGATGGGCTCGACAAAAAGGGCTATGGCATACACGGGACGAATCTCCCCAACTCCATCGGCAAGGCCGCTTCCCACGGTTGCATTCGGATGCGGCAACACGATCTCGAAGAGCTGTTCACGCTGGTCCGCGTCGGCGACAAGGTCCAATTGCGTGGACAGCGCGATGGCGAGATCGCACAGATCTTTGCTGCATCACCCGGAGTCGGATCCGCTTCCAGCAGCAATGCAGTGGCGCTGGTCAATGCCACTGCGATGACAACTTCAACTGCTGCGGATGTGGCGGATGCCGCGGGCGAGCAAGAAAAACAGTTCTAAAAGGAGCACTACCATGCTGTTACTGAAATACCTGCTAATGACAATCGGCTTCGGAATGTTTGGAAGCTCCGCTGCATTGCTGATCTACAACCTGTATGAGCTGCTGCAGTACCGAATCAAGTCACCGGCCTTGCCCGCAGGCGATCAGCCCTCGGCGGATGTGGAGAGACCTCGTCGGCCGCAGATCCGGTGGGACGCCATAAGGAATCTGGCGATCATCGGGATCTTGCCCACATTGCTTTCGCTGAGCATCGAGGTTGTACCCAGCGGCATGGGCGGAGTCCGCGTGAGTCAGATTTCGGGAACACGTTCGGGGACGCTGTATCCCGGCGTTCATTTCATTGTCCCGCTGGTTGATTACGTCGCTCTGTACGACATCCGCGATCAAGTCTTGACGACTTCTGCGGCCAGAGATGTGGCAGAGCCGGCCAAGGGTGCGACCGGTGAAATCCATAAATCCGAAGTTTTCAATGTGCAGGCACGCGAAGGGCTGACGATCGGTCTGGCGATAACCGTCCGATACAGGCTCGATCCGAAGCGCCTGGATTACATTCACAGCAACCTGCCCTTGCCGGTGGAGAAGGAGATCGTACCGCCGGTGGTCGCCAGTGTCTTCCGCGAACTAGTCCCGAATTACACGGTGAGAGAAGTATTCGCAGCGCGACGCGAGGACCTGCGCCGAATGGCTGCGGAGAAGATCACAGAGAAGCTGGGAAAAGACGGGATCATCGTAAAGGAAGTCATGGTGCGCGATATCCAACTTCCCGCCGAGTACGCCAAGGGTCTTGAAGGCCTGCTATTGAAAGAACAGGAGAACGAAGGTCTGAACTTTGAAACTGAGATACGGCAGAAGCAGGTTCGCATTGCGGAACTGGAAGCAGAAGCGGCCAAGGCCCGCGAAGTAAAACGTGCCGAGGGCGACGCGCAGGTACGGGTGTTGCAAGCCAAGTCAGAGTCAGACGCGATGCAGTACACGCTTCCGCTCAAGGAGAAACAGATCCAACAGAGCCGCTTGGAGGCGGAGGCTCGCAAAGAGACGACGCTTAAGAATGCCGAAGCTCAGGCCCAGGCCAAGGTGATTGACAGCAAGGCGGAGATGGAGCGTCGCAACTTGCTGGCGGAAGCAGAGGCTAAACGCATCCGTGTAGTGGCGTCTGCGGATACGGAACGAATGCACTCTGAGGCAGTGCTGCTGAAGGAGAATCCGCTGTTGATCAACAAGATCATCGCAGAAAGATTGTCTGACAAGCTGCAGATCATGATGGTGCCCTCCGACGGCAAGTTCTTCTTCAATGACGTCCTAAAGGGTTCCACGCCTGCCGGCATGGTTGCGCAGGCGGACGACGCTGAGGATGACGGCAACGACGAAGGCCAGAATCAACAACAAAACCAAGTGGCTAATCGCACTGGAAATAAACGCAGGTAGGTCAGAGTTTCCCGGCAATCCAATCCGTGTGGCTACACTCCCGCCTGGGTGGGCCACACGGTGCCGGTGTCTAAATGAGGAAATGCGATGAACGGCCCAATTGCGATCGATGAATCCGGAACCTGCAACCGGCAATGCTATACTGCGCCTCTGGCACAAATGTCAGCCCCGTTTCGGTCTCGGATCATTTTCCTTTTCATTGTTTCTTTCTCTTTTTCCTTCGCCGCTGCGCAGGATGCGCAATCTCCTACCCCTCCGTATACCAAGGCGGCGACTGAATTTGTTGCGGATTTGATGTCCCGCGCAGGATCTCCATCGCTGATCGCGGTCGCCTTCGAAAACAAGTCCGAAGTCACACCGGCAGAGTTAGCCCAGATTCGCCGGGCGATCGAGGCACAGTTTCGCGCGGCGAATGTGCGCATTGTGAAGCCGGAGCGGGCGTTGGCAGAGTTCAATATCACGATCTCAGAAAGTGCACAGGGTCTGCTCTGGGTGGCGGAGATCAAGCAGGGGCTTTCGACACACATCGTAATGCTGCCGGTGCAGCGGGCAAGCTCGGCGGTTGCTGTCAGACCAGCGACATTTTCGCTGCGGCGGACGTCAGTATTCGTACAGACCGATCATCAGATCATCCTCGATTTCAGGATCATAGATACCCAGACGTTCCTGGTATTGACCCCGGAGCAGTTGACGACCTACTGGCTGGAATCAGGAAAATGGCGAGCGCACAATTCATCTCCAATCAAACATTCTCAGCCGTGGCCACGGGACGTTCGTGGCCGGTTGTTCCTTCGCGAAACGCAGTTGCAAGTCATTCTTCCTGGCGTGCGCTGCGCAGGAATACTCGATGGCAATCGGGATCTCAAATCGCTCGACTGCGCCGATAGCGATGATCCGTGGACGATCTCTTTCGACTCCGAAGCTCCGGTAAATGCGTTCTATGCTCCCAATAAGAATAATTTTACGGGCCTCTTGAGTTCGTCCGGTTCGGATGAAACCGTCCCAGCGTTTTACTCCGCCGCAAGCATTGGCGACATGAATCCTGCTTGGATCTTCGCGGGCACCGACGGCCGGGCGCGATACTATCCGAACATGAAGCAGCAACCCGTGATCCTGTCGGGGCTGGGTAGCGATCTCGCCAGCATCAAGTCGGAATGCGGTAACAAATGGCAGGTTCTAGTGACGCGTCCCGGAGACCGGACGAAAACCGACGCTGTGCAGGCGCTCGAGATCGTCAACCGAGAAGCGACACCGGTAAGCACTCCTGTGGAATTTTCCGGCCCTATCATATCGCTTTGGGGCACGGCAGAGCGCGGCAGCGTTAATGCGATATCCAAGGACTTGATGAGCGGCAACTATGAAGCGTCCACTCTTTCTATTACTTGCAATCAGTAGTCTGTGTCTGCTCAACACGCAGGGGGTTGGTGCGGGCACACGTCCGCATTACGGCGGAACCGCACGAGTGCAGGTAAAAGAAACTTTGACTTCGCTTGATCTCGTGGTCACCAAGCCGGGCACCTGTCTTCGTCAACAGTTGGCGAGCTTGATTTTCGAGCGGCTGAACCAGGTTGATGAGAATGGCGCACCGCAGCCTGCGCTGGCCGAGTCTTGGACTGTGGATCCGCAACACCGAATCTGGCAATTTCATCTGCGTCGAGGAGTGAGTTTTCACGATGGCTCACCGCTTTCGACGGCAATTGTTGTTTCTCTCTTGAGTCAGGCGAATGCCGATTGGAAGGTGACCAGCGCAAACAATGCGACTGTTGTGATTGAAACAGAGTCGCCTAGCCCGCACCTTCCCGAGACCCTCGCACTGCCGCAATACTCGATATATGTTCGAACCACGGACGGCGCGCTGATCGGCACTGGGCCGTTCAAGCTCGGCGAATTTCAGCCGAACAAACGTTTGTTGTTGAATGCGAATGATGAGTACTGGGGTGGGCGGCCGTACTTGGACGCGATCGAGATCCTCATGGGAAATTCAATCCGAGAACAGCTGATCGACCGCCGACTGGATCGCGACGACGTGGTCGAACTCGGCTTGGATCAAGCGAGAAATCTTGGCTGGCCTAATGCGAACAACCAGCGTCTTGCGGTCTCTGCTCCTTCTGATCTGTACGCAATCGTCTTCCGAACGACTCCGAGTTCGCAGAACTCTTCGGCGACGTCCAAAACAGTGTCCGTTGAAGATGTCCGCGTGCGTGAAGCGTTGACGCTCGCGATCGATCGAGCGGCGATCAGCACAGTATTACTTCAGAAACAAGGAGAGCCAGCAAGAGCGCTGCTTCCGCAGTGGCTCACGGGATACGAATTCCTGTTTTCGTCTGCTGTCGATCTGGAGCGTGCACGAAAGCTGCGCGTAGAAGCGGCCCGAAATGCAGCAATCCTGATCCCGCTCGCTTACGACTCCGGAGACAGCATTGCGAGGGCCATTGCCGAGCGAATTGCAGTGAACGCGCGTGAAGCCAACATCACGGTGCAGCCATTCAGCGAGAGGAATCTATCACTGGACTCGCTGACTACAATCAGCGCGCAGGCGGTGCTAGTAAAACTGCCACTTGCGTCTGAAAGTTCGAACGCGGCGTTGGCTGAGATGGCGGTGTTGTCCCATGCCTCAAACCCACAAGATGCAACGATACGATCTGCTGCCACGCCGGAAGATATGTATGCCGCGGAACGTGAGCTGATTCAGGAATTCCGGCTTATCCCCATAGCTCATGTCCCGCAGATCATTTGGCTGAGCTCGCGCCTCAAAAATTGGTCACAGCCAAAAGAAGGCGGCTGGGCATTTAAGGACGCATGGCTGGAAGGTGACAGACCCACGGCCTCGGGGGCGCAGCGATGAGATTTTCGTTCCGCACCAAGCTGTTGCTCGTGATCACTTTGACGGTAAGCGTCTCAGTGGCACTGGTGGCGTTTCTGGTGCAATCGAATATCCGGAAATCGTTCGAGCGGCTTGATGATGAACGAACCAATGCCCTGGTGAACCAATTCGGAGCGGAATTCGATCGACGCGGTCAGCAGATCGCCCAGCGCGTGGAGGCGGTCGCGAATTCGGAGTCGGTATTGAAGATCGGCCTGAATGCGAACCAGGCGCAACCTGATTTTTCAACTTTCGTGAATGAGGCGCAGGCCCTGGCAGCTGCGCAGCAGCTCGATCTCCTGGAAATTCTTTCGCAGGATGGAACCATCATCTCCTCGGCGCATTGGCCGGCGCGCTTTGGATACAAAGAATCCTGGATCACGGAGCGGGGCGCCGCGGGGTGGAAGCCATTTCTGAAACGCGAGGAATTTCCTGAAGGGTTCGCGCTGGCCATCGTCGCCGCGCGCCCGGTGAAGATCAGAGACGCCACAATCTACGTTGTCGGCGGGCAACGATTGGATTGGAAATTTTTTCAATCCGTAATGCCGCCGTATGGATTGCGGCCGATGCTTTATCGTTTTGATGAGGCCGCTTTTTCGTCGAGCAATTTCGTTTCTCTTTCCGATCCGTCGGAAGCCGGACTGGTGAGAAAAACCGCACCGCCAGAACAGCATTCATCTGCGAAGATTGCGCCATTCATCGAGAAGACCAGGGACGCGTATCGCACGTCTCTATCTGCAAGGCTACAGCAGACGATCGAATGGACAGACGATCCCGAAGACGCAGAAATGCTCCACGCCAGCCCGCTCGTTGGCAGAAACAATGAGTTGCTGGGAGCGTTGATCGTTGGCAGTGCGAGACGAGAGCCGATTCGCGTCATCCGACACATTGGCAACGTTGCTCTCAGTGTAGGAGCCGCAGGCATTCTCCTGGGACTGCTGTTGAGTAGCTGGATCGCGGCGCGGGTAACGCGCCCCATCGAAGAACTCGCGCTGGCTGCTGCTGAAGTCGGCGAAGGCCGCTGGGACACCGAAGTGAAGTCGTCATCAACCGATGAGATCGGTCAGCTTGCCGATGCTTTCAATCGCATGACTCGCGAACTAGTCCTGCAACGCGAGCAGTTGGTGCAAAGCGAACGCGTGGCCGCGTGGAGAGAACTGGCGCGCCGACTGGCGCATGAGTTAAAAAATCCGTTGTTTCCTCTGCAAATCACGGTAGAAAATCTGTTGCGTGCACGGGAGTCCAGCCCGGAACAGTTCGATGAAGTCTTCCTCGAGAGCACCACCACCCTGCTCGCCGAATTAGCTAACCTAAAGACCATCATTGGGCGGTTCAGCGATTTTTCTAAAATGCCGGCGCCATTGTTTCAGCCGGTGAATGTGAATGAGATCATGGGTGAAGTAGTACAACTGTTCCAAGCGCAATTTACCCGAGCAGGTGGCCCGCAAGTAGAAACTTCATTGCTGCTGTCTAATAGTTTGCCAATGGTCCAGGCTGATCCAGTGCTACTTCGTCGCGTCATCGAAAACCTGGTTTTGAATGCATTGGACGCGATGCCTACCGGGGGCACGTTGACTTTCAGGACGGCCTACATTGAGTCGGAAGACCGAGTTGGTCTGGAAATTTCCGATACGGGAGCGGGACTTACTCCGGAAGAATGCGAACGGCTGTTCACGCCGTACTACACTACCAAGCAGTACGGCACCGGCTTGGGCCTGGCGATCGTGCAATCTGTGGTGAGCGACCACGGGGGCAGGATCACAGTGAAAAGCGAGCGGAATGTGGGCACGACCTTCCGGGTAGAGCTTGCGGTGCAAGCGAAAACCGCTTCAGCGGAAGCTTAAAAAAATATGGGCGCGACACAAAGAGCACAGATACTGATCATCGACGACGACACCAATACGCTGGCGTCGCTCGCGCGGGCCTTTCGGCTCGCCGGACACGAAGTCACGGTTTGTGACAATCCAAATCGCGCCTTGGAAATCCTCAAGACGGAGAAGTTTGATCTCATCTTCTCTGACGTAGTGATGCCCGGTAAAGACGGCCTCTCGCTTTTGGCCGACATCAATGCCGCGGGCGTGCAGACTCCGGTGGTGATGATGTCCGGCCAGGCGCATATCGAGATGGCAGTACGCGCTACCCGATTGGGCGCGATCGACTTTCTGGAAAAACCAATCTCGACGGAAAAATTGTTGCTGACCGTGCAGAATGCTGTCCGCATCTCCCGCCTAGAAGACGAGAACCAGAGCCTGCGAAAGAAACTTGGCGACACCGAGATCATTTTTCAAGGCGAGACGATGCGGCAACTGATGGTGCAAGTGGACCGCGTAGCGGCTAGCGAGTCGCGGGTTTGCATCTTGGGCGAGACCGGGACAGGCAAGGAACTGATCGCGCGCGCACTTCATAATAAGAGCAATCGGGGCAAGAATGATGGCCCATTTGTTACGTTGAACTGTGCTGCGGTGCCGGCTGAGCTGATTGAGTCTGAGTTGTTCGGGCACGAAAAGGGGTCATTCACCGGAGCGGGCGCGCGCCACATCGGCAAAGTTGAGCAGGCACACAATGGGACGCTGTTTCTCGACGAGATCGGCGATATGCCGCTCAACATGCAAGCCAAACTATTGCGCGTGCTGGAGCAGAACGAGATCGAACGCATCGGCGGGGACAAGCCGGTCAAAGTGAGCGTGCGGGTGATCGTGGCCACGCATCAAGATCTCGAATCGCAAGTGCAGCAAGGCACGTTCCGGCGCGACCTCTTCCATCGCATCTACGTGTTTCCCGTTATGCTTCCCGCACTGAGGGAGAGACCGGAGGATATCCCCGCACTGGTGGAGCATTTCGCGCGGCAGATCGTCAATCAAAATGGTTGGCGGCCGGCAGCATTCGCCAGCGAAGCCGTTGAAGCGCTATGTAAATATTCGTGGCCGGGCAACATTCGCGAACTGCGTAACGTGGTCGAGCGGCTTCTCTTGTTCTCGGTAAACGACTCCGTGGACCTCGCTACCATCAACAAAGCGCTGCCGTCCGGCAACTCAAATTCAGCGAGTTCGAATTTGGGTTCGTTTCCAGATCAGACGGGCACGCTTTCTGTCCGCGTCGAACACTTCGAACGGGAGACGATCCTGGCGGAGATCAAGAGGCAGCAGAACCACATCACCAACACGGCCAAGGCCTTGGGAATGGAACGCAGCCACCTCTACAAAAAGTGTCAGCAGTTGGGCATCGATCTGAGAGAGGCACGGAAGCAATAGAGAGCCTCGCAGTTTCGATCCCCTTTTAGCTTTCCAGCTTGGAACTCAATACTTCCCAACGCACGAAAAGATCGTCGACGATTTTCTGCGCTTCATTTACCTTTTTATAGCACTCAAGCAGCCTAGTGGAGTCTGTGACTGTCTCCGGATGATGGAGTTCCTGCTGCGTAACCTGAAGCCTCTGTTCCGCCTCCGCAATCTTCTGTTCGATCTGTTCCCACTCACGGCTCTCGATATATGAAAGCTTCTTTTTTGCAGCCGTGGGCTGCTGCTGCCGGGGAACAGCGCTCCTTTTCTTGTTCTCTTGTTCGCCCCTGCGTAGCTCCTGCTCACGCTCCCATTGCGAGCAGTCGGCAAAGATCGCTGCCCCACCACCCTGGGCATTAAGACCAAGGATTACCGTGGACACTCGTTCCAGCATGTAGCGATCATGCGTCACCAACACCAGCGCGCCGGGGAAATCCATGAGACTCTCTTCCAGTACTTCGAGTGTCCGGATGTCCAAATCATTAGTTGGCTCATCCAGCAGAAGCACATCCGCTGGCTCCAGCATCATTCGCGCAATCAATACTCTGGCCTGCTCTCCGCCTGACAATCTGGAGAGCGGCAGATCCAGTTGTTCGGCTCGGAAGAGAAACCGGTTGGCCCAGGCAGTCACATGAACCGATCTATCACGGAAAATCACGGAATCGCCATGAGAGGCGAGTGCTTTGCGTAACGTCATTTCACCATCAAGATGCTCACGCCCTTGGTCAAAATAGACTATTTTGACGCCGTCAGCGCGCCTGACATTGCCAGAGTCCGGCAGCACTTCCCCGTTTAACAATTTGAGAAGAGTCGTCTTTCCACTGCCGTTCGCGCCTAGCAAGCCGATCCGCGCACCTGGTGAGAGCACAAACGAGAAATCGCGAAACAGTTCGCGGCCACCCAGCGATTTACTAATAGCAGCTACATCTACCAGTCGTTTGGTCTGGCGGTCCGTTCCGGCGAAATCGATTTGCGTGGTCCGCTTTACGGTGCGAGCGGACATCTCATTGAGCTCTTCAATCATTTGTCCAGCAGTGTCAATACGCGCCTTCGATTTTGTCGTACGCGCCTTAGCACCACGACGCAGCCACTCCACCTCGCGACGAACCTTGTTTCCTAAAGCCTCCTGATACTTTGACTGTGCCGCCAGAAACTCATCTTTTTTAATCAGGAATTCACTGTAGCTTGCCTTTACCGTGAAAAGGCCGCCCGGATAGGCACGGTCAATTTCCATCATAGATTCAGCTGTATTCTCCAGAAAATAACGGTCATGGCTGACAGCCAGCCAGGCAAACTGCGCCGTGTTCAGTAACTTTTCCAGCCAGAAGATCGCCTCCACATCAAGATGATTGGTGGGTTCATCGAGAAGAAGCAGGTCTGGTTTCTTGAGCAATTCGCGAGCAATAGCCAACCGTTTTTTCCAGCCTCCTGAAAGCGAGCCTGCCTCGGCTTCGGCATTCTGAAATCCTGCCCGGCCCAAAGTGGTGCTGATGCGGGCAGCAAACTCCATCGCGGTGAGGGATTCGTTTAAAGGAGTTTCCTCCATAATCTGCTGGATCGTCCTGTCGGCAGGGCAACTCTCGTCCTGCGCAACATAGCCGACGCGCACCATCTTGCGAACGGAAACCGTGCCGTTATCGGGCGTAGTCACTCCGTCGAGGATTTGCAGAAGGGTGGACTTGCCCGAACCATTTGGTCCAATCAGCCCAATGCGATCTTGGTCTGATATGCCAAATGAGAGATCTTTGAAGAGACTGGTGGAGCCGTAAGACTTTTCTAATTCTTGGCAGCTAAGCAGCAGAGGCATCTACTTGATTTTACCTGCTTCATTTGTTCGGCTGTGACATAGCCAGCTAGTAGCGGCTGAAGCCACTTCTCCTGTTTCGCAACGAATCTACCCTTGCATCCGGGCGAGCGCACGATTGGCGGCGTTGAAACCGCACATTCCGTGGACGCCACCTCCCGGTGGGGTCGACGAGGAACAGATGTAAATGTCGGGCGCAGAGGTCGTATAGTGCCGCCCCGTGGGACGAAAAATAAACTGCCACAGATTCGCCGCGCCGCCGTTGATGTCGCCGCCAACAAGGTTTGCGTCCATGGATTGCAGCGCTGCCGGAGAAAATACGCGCCGGGCTAAAACGCAATCCCGAAAGCCGGGAGCAAAGCGCTCGATCTGCGCTTCCAACCGGGGCAGCATGTCGAAGGTTGAACCGTTTGGCACGTGGCAATACGCCCACGCCGTGTGCTTGCCTTCGGGAGCCCGCGAGTGATCGAACAACGATGGTTGCGCAAGCAAAACAAACGGACATTCCGCGTGCTTACCGTTGCGCATTGTCTTTTCCGACGCTGCGATCTCGCTGAACGTTCCGCCGATGTGAACTGTCGCGGCTCGCTGGCAATCCATTGCTTTCCATGGGATCGGCTCACGAAGCGCGTAATCAACTTTGAACACTGCGGGGCCATAGTGCCAGCGCTCTAGTCGTCGTCGATATTCTGTGCTGAGGCGGTCCCCGACGAGTTGCACTACTTGGCGTGGAGTCAGATCGCACAGGGTGAGGTCATCGTTGGGTAGGTCGCCGATGCGTTCAACCCGCGTTCCCGTCTTAATGCTTCCTCCCAGGCTTGCCAGATAGCCGCAAAGAGAATCCGTGATTGCCTGCGATCCGCCGCGCGGAATCGGCCAGCCCACCGCATGTGCGGCCGCGCCGAGTATCACGCCAAACGCGGAGCTTAGCGGTTCGTCGAGGCTGAGAAAAGAATGCGCGGCCAGTCCGGCGAAGAGCGCCTTGGCGCGTTCTCCGCGAAACTGGTAATTCGCGAGCCAGGTGGCTGGCGGAAAAGCTCGAAGCCCCAGCCTCGCCATCAGGAATGGGTAGCGCGGAAAGATTGAGACAGGGCGCAGCAGGTCCGGCGCAATATCGAACCAGTGGTCTACAAATGGCGCAAGCAAACTTCGCCACGCGGGTCCGTCATCGCCCAGGTTCGCTGCGGTATCATCGAGGCTTCGTTCCAAAATGACAGCCGTTCCGTCATCGAGCGGATGAGCGAGCGGTGATGTCGGATGGATCCATTCGAGCCCATACCTTGAAAGCGGAAGAGAATTGAAGAAAGGCGAGCCAACGGCCATGGGATGGACCGCTGATCCGAAATCGTGCAGGAATCCGGGTAACGTCAGCGGCAGCGTCCGCGCAGCGCCGCCCGGCTGGGGCTCGGCTTCGAAGACTTGCACTTGCAGCCCAGCCTGCGCCAATACGATTGCGGCAGCGAGTCCGTTTGGCCCAGCTCCGATGACATTCGCGACGCCCTTCATTGTCTCGACTCGGCGAGCGTCGGCCACTCGACCACAAACAGCTTTCCGCTTTCGTCCTGCGTCAGCGTGGGTGCGAAAGTGCCGAGATACTGCCGCTTCCACCAGTTGCCCGTCGCCCGCTTTTCCGCGATGGACGTGAACCAATACTGCCACAACACCGCGCGCACCCGTTTCGGCGGAGCATTCGAAAAAGGATTGCCGCGGAATAAGCTGAGAACGTCGCGATCATTTTTCAGCAGGCGCTCTTCAGTGCTGACGACGAAAAGGTTGTCGCGCCACGATCCGAATGAGGCAAACCAGAGGTTCCAATCAAATCGCGGCTGGTACGGCGCGTAGATGCCCGGTGCTTCGTTTAACGCTTGCGGCTTGTAACGGAAGGGATACGCTATCCAGTTTTGTCCGTCGTTGGACCCCTGGAATTCGATCTCATACCGTCCGCGCGTCATCACCGCGAACAATCCATAGCGGTTGGCAATGCGGAATGGCTCGAGCGCGGTGATTGGAGATCTCGGAAGCGGCGCGCGTGGGAAGAGTATCGAGATGAGTTCTACCGTCGTGGCATAGAAGATCCACGACAAAACTACAGCGCTCACTGCGAGCTTCAATGCGTGAACGTGTCTTCTCGCGGGCAGTTCAGATTTTATTGGCGTGGCTAACAATGACCGCGGCTTGAACTTTTCCTGAAGGAAAGGAGCGAGGAATTTGTCGTCGAGCAGGAGGAAGCCAAGCGATAGCACGAGATAATTTAGGAATGTGTAGTTCGCACTGAGAATGACCCCGAGCTGCCATACAGTTGTGATGAAGAAGCAGACAATTCGAAATGGCCGGGCCAGAAACATCATCCACACCAGCGCGAGTTCCATCACCAGGGTTCCTAAAGCACTAAGCCAGTGAAACCAGTGCGGGAGATGCTGAAGGTACCACCCGATCCACGTCGGCAAGGGATTGTTCTGGTAATACTCGTCCATCGCTGTCAGGGTTTTCCACTGGGGATCACCGCTGACCAGCTTTACCAATCCCGACTCGAAGTAGATGCGAAACCATTCCCATTGAAGCAGAAAAAGACTCGCGCGAGATGGCGGCGAGTGCTCTCCCCAACCAGGTCGAAATCCAGAGGGCGCGAAGAATATCGATATGAACCCGGCTTCGAGCAGCATCCCGTCGGACTGATATCCCGAAAAATCCTGTGCGGCGCTGACGAACGAAAGAAAACAGAGGAAGCAGATGACCAGCATCCCGCGTGGCCAAATGTTGAAAACTAAAACCAGCGAAGCGATCATGCCTACGATGCAGAGCGCCATCAACATGTGCGGTCCGCTCGAAATCCAAAGCAGGCTCGGGGCGAACCAGAACTTCGCGCCAGGAAAGGTGCGGGCCACAGCTTCCAAATAATCCTTGGCCGGAAGTATGCCCTCAGGGCCGATCAGTCCTTTGATCTGGAATGCGAGGGAGTAGAAGGCTGAGAAATAAATCATCCCCAGCGCGCGCAGGAATATCCAGCGCGGAATCAATCGATCGGCGGCGCCGTGCTTCGAATCGAATAGCCAGAGAATCGAGGACATTCTTCCTAATCCGATGCTGTTTATGGGTTGCATAGCGGATGCCCTGAACGCGATCTCCGCGGAGAATCCACCCACAGTGGGATTTCAGCGAATCCCATCGTAGACAGCGGGAGCAGCCGTTTAGTTTTGTTTGGTAACGGTGTGCCGTAGCCCAAACAGAGGCTTGCGAGCTGCCGGGAGATTGAGTTTTAAGTTCAACGGAGCGATACTCTGTTAGTCATGACTATCCGCGGACGATTGGCGCTCTCGTTTTTCGCAGTGCTCGCGCTCTTTGGCGCTACTCTGGGCGTTTACTTGTGGAGCGCTCATCTGCGTGATGTCACTATGAAGCGCTTGGACCGCACTCTAAAGCGGCAAGTGATCCTGGCTACTATTCGGCAGGACCTGGATAATCTACACAAGCAGGTTTCTCTCCTAAGCGAAGTGGAAGCTGATGCGGCCCAGACGCCGCCCGATCCGGGAGCCCGCCAGTCGTTCGACGCAAGGCTAGACAGTGTTGCAAATCAGATACAGGCATTCAAGGCTCTAAGTGAACCCGAAGACAAGCAGGCTGTGGTGGGGTTGGAATCCAACTATTCCAGCTTGCAACATGCATGGAAGACCTTTTACGACTACTTGGGCGTCGAGCAAACGTGGGCTGTAGCCAGTGCAGCTAAGGCAGATCCGCTCAGCTTCCGCTTGCAGACGCAGATTCTGCCGGAGATCGAGGCGCTCGAAAAGGACCGCGTCCGGATAGTAGAAGCCAGCCTCGCTCGTGTCGAGAGGCTGACGAATCGAATCAGTTCTAGCACCTTCCTTGTTTCCATTTTCTTCGCTGCCATAGTTGCAATTCTAATTTCGCGATCCATTGGACGTGGATTTAGAGAGCTGCAACACGGGACTGACCTGATCGGAAGCATGAACCTTGACCACCGGATCACTTTGAACAGCAAAGATGAACTGGGTCAATTTGCGCGCTCGTTCAACACCATGACCGAGCGTCTCCATCTCGCTCGCAAGCAACTCACCGCCGCCAATGAGGAACTTGAAAGGCGCAACCAGGAGATCAGGGAGCGGCAGGCACAGGAACTCACTATGGCGGCAACCATCCAGCAAGGGCTGATGGCAGTCCGAATCCCAGAGCTTTCGTTTGCTTCCATTCGCGCGCGAAATATCTCTTGCACTCAGATCGGTGGCGACTTCTACGATGTTGTGCCCGTGGAAAATGGAGTCGCTGTCATCATCTGCGACGTGTCCGGGAAGGGCATCTCAGCCGCGATCATGGCTTCCATGTTGCAGGGCATGATTCGCTCCGAACTGGCCGCGAAAGTGCCGCTCGATTTGATCGTGACCGAGGCTAACCGGTTTTTTACCCAGCGTGACGTGGCCGGAAAATATGCGACACTCTGCATCGTTCGCCTGCAACCCGACGGTAGTTGTGAATACGTCAACTGCGGACACGTTGCACCGGTGCTGGTGAACTCTAGCGGCGGCGTTCAGCGGTTGCATTCAAACAATCCACCGGTCGGGCTGTTGCCCATGATGCAATTTGGGGCGCTCAGATGCGGACTAAGCCCCGGAGAGAGAATAGTGCTGGTTACAGACGGCGTGACCGAGGCGGCATCCGCCGACGAATACGAATTTGGTGACGAGCGTCTGCAGACCTACGCGGGCGCGAATGACGCCTTCGAGACGTTATTTGCCGAGGTGACAAAATTCTGTGGTGACACGCCACTGAATGACGATTGCACGGTGGTTGAGATCGTCTTTTCCGGGACTGAGCGTGCGGGAAAAGCTTCGGCCCCACTCTCCCAAGAAGTCCTACGTTAACGAACGCCGCGCTTTATTTCAGGGGATAACCGGGCTCTCCGGGCATATGACCATCGATCTTCAACACCTTTAGTCCGTCCTTGACGTCTGACTGGGGGATGAAGGCGATTGCACCCGGGATGACACTGATCAGTTCTGTAGCCATGTCATTCGAATAAACGATTTTGGGCGCAGTAGTCGCCTCTGCCCGGAAGATCTTAGCGATCCAGTACTGTTTGAACTGCGATTCGCTCATACCGTATAGCGTCTTGAGAATCACGGAACGCTCACGGCTCTGTGGCGCACGGATCAGCAGCACGACAGGAACGTCCTTCGTCCAATACTGCCGGTCTCCCCGGAAAACCTTTCGCACTTCTGCCAAGCTGAGATCCGAAACCGGAGTAGACGGGTTGACGATGACAGCCATGTCGCTCGCCTTGGTCTGTGCGCCAGTTTCGGCGACGCCGGCGAGCAAAATCCCTACCGCGGCAAGCACAACTACAAACGTTTTATGCTTCAAAGGTGTCATCCTCAGAATGTGAATGCAGTTTGTAATACCACTCCGTTTGCGCGGACTGGACTGTTCGGTGCTGCACGCCCATTGCGGTACTCAGTTTTGAACGCAGCGAAATCGGAGATGTCATATCTCATGCCGAGAGTGGATCCCCGTACATTATCAACCGTGAAGAAGAAAGGCTCGCCCGCAGGTACTTGCACGTAATCATAACGATAGTAGGGTTTCCATTTTTTCTCCCAGAACGGAAGCCGGTATGCGATCTGCGCGTATCCTCCTTGCGAGTCGAAGCCGTGGCCGGTCAGAATGCTGCGGTGGTGAACGTTCGCGAATTCAGCCAGAAACTCAGGCGTTTCGCCCGTCCAGACCAGATGTCCGGCGGCGATCCACTCTCTGGAGGCGGGGCCCTCAGGCAGAACGCCGCCGATTGTGTTTAGGCTGATCTCATCGTTGTAGTAAGAGCCACCTACTTGGAGCTTTCTAAATTTTGTCGGCCGGGAATAGAGGTTTACCAGCCAGGCGCGATTGTTGTTAACGTCGCCGTTGTCCCCAGCGCGGCTCAAAATGGATCCACGTCCATTTCCTATGCCCAAGTTATATCCCAAGTTGAGCGCTCCGGATGGTATGTTTCCCTCGGCTTGGGCCCCGAGAAAGTGTACGGGCTCAAATGTCCCCCCAAAACGGATCATATCGGGACGGTTGATCGTAGTCTGCAGCCAGGCGCCATGATGGAACGCAGTGTTCCAGTAATTTATGGGAGTGTGATATCGCCCGAATGAAATCTTCAAGGCGTCATTGACGTCGTAGCGGATGATGGAGCGCTCCAAGTCCACGTTGTAGAGGCTTGGCTGTGCCGTAAGGCTAACCTCGGCGAAGTAGCTGATCTTGTTCGATAGCCGCGATGCGAAGTGAAGAACGAACTGCCCGAGGGTGAATCCGCTTCTAGTGTTCGGTTGGTCGTTGGCGGCGAAGTCAACGTCGGCAAATCCTCTGATCTTTAAAGAGGGGAAACTCTCTGCCTCCGAAGCCACCTGTTGGTGCATTGCCTCCATGTCGTGCTGGCCTGGGGGCTTGTTTGCAGGTGCTGTGGCAAGAGGGACGGTCGCAGAAGGTTGCGCCGGGGCTTGAGATGGCGCTTGACCCTCTGTTACTTGTACAGATGCGGCGCTGGAGGAGTCCTTCCCCTCAAGCTCAGCAACGCGTTTCTCCAGCTTGTTGATCCGCTCCACAAGTGCGCGCACATCGGACTCGGAATAGCCTCCAGGTGTGGTCTGTGCATTCGAACAAAAATTACAGGCGATGACCACTATCAAAGAAAACACAAAACGCATGGATGCCTCCCCACAACAGCTGGATTTCAAAGATACCTGTTACACAGTCATTTTCAGCCGCACCTATTCTAAGGTAAGTGCGTTGCGGATTGAGTGGTGGGGAAATAAAACTTTGCGCGCAAATAAACGAAGAAATTAGCTCTTCCTTCGCTTTCATCGAGAGATCGTCCCAATTAAATGAAAAAGCCCGGCGGTGCGGCGCCGGGCTCTTTTAGGCTGTTGTAAAACAGGGGGCAACAGCCCGAACGGCTGCAATCGTGCAATAGAGCAGCCGCTCGATATCAATAATGACAACCTTCACTCTCAGCGATCGGGGCCATGAACCTCTTGGGCCTTCGCAGTTGTGCCTGAATCATAAGAGCTTGAGTCCCGCCTCCAATTTCTCGATCTCAGCAGTCCAATACTGCCGCGCAGCGCCATCCGTGTGTTTGAGTAAGTTCTTTAGGACCTCGATATGGCGCTGTTGGTCCTGCATCAACCTTGTCCTCGATTCTGTCTGCTGAAACGTTCGACGCACGATGTTCACCCGATCTTGCGGATTTGCGTGAAGGGGTTCGAGTATCCGGCAAAAATCATTGAGTGCGGCCAATTGGCTTGGACTCAAGGAAACGAACTGAAATCCATATCTCGAATTAGAACGGTTCTGGATGACTGCTGGTAAAAGCAGAACCTCCCCAAAGTGCGGCAGCTGTAGTTCGACTTCAGTCTTTTCTCCTGGAAATAAGCCATATTCAACTACTGCCGCGATCCCGCTTTCCGATATATCTGTACTGCGTGCTTGCAAACGGCTCCAGCCGGTAATGCCCTGACCCACTAAGGCCAGAGATAAATTG
>JAOAPH010000044.1 GCA_025462835.1 Candidatus Angelobacter sp.
AACCGCGGAGAAGCAAAACTTTGTCTTGCAGACTAGAACGCAATTGACCTTCAATCTCCTTGTTCTTTGAGCACATCGCCGACTCTGGGCTTGCTAAGACAAGCAGCCCCAGCAGAACAAGGAGGTATTTCTTGATCGGATTCATGAAGGCCAAACCCCCAGTGCGGTCTTACTCAGAATCAAATTCTTTGCTTCTTCAGAGATCGGCAATGCACGAAAATCGCGCAGGTTCTTCTCGATCTCCGGAACTCCGGGACCCGGCCAGTCGGTACCGAAAAGCGTCTTGTGAGCGATCTCTTCAAGCCGGGGAAAATTATTTAACAGTGTCTTGGGTGGAATGCCGCTGATATCGAGAAAGACGTTGGGATGTCGCCGCACTAGGAAGAACGCCGAGTTCATCCACAGCGGGCGTCCGCCGTGCGCGAGCAGGATTTTCAATTTCGGGAAATCCACGGCGACGTCGTCAACGAAAATGGGGTCGCCGAATTTATTGCGCGCGCCGGGGAAGATCGACGTCCCCGTATGGATCATCACGGGGATACCACTGGCTTCGGCCACCCGGTAAATGACCTCCAGTTCCTTCACCCCGTTCAGATAGTCGTTGGGAAAAAGTAGCTGGTGCGGCGGATGGATCTTGATCATGCGAATCCCCATGCGGACGATCTCATCCATGTCGCGCTGAACATCCGTCGTGTGGCGGGGATGAACGCTGCCGCAAGGGATCAGCCGCTTGGGATCTTCTTTGACGTAATTGGCGACGAAGGTGTTGACCTCCGACGTGAAGCCGATGATCTCCGGCGCAACGTAATTGATGAGCACAGCTCGGTCGACGCCGATTGAATCCAGATGCTTGAGAAAGGCCTTTGGCGAACGGCAGAATTCGACAACCTGGTCGAAATCCTGTCGCTTCTTTTTCATGATCGCCAGCGCCGCGGGCTTGAACATCTCGAGGGGCTGGATGTGGACGTGGCAGTCTGTGATTAGCATTTAGCTGTTAGCTCTTAGCCTTTAGCTGAAATCAAAAGCGAACCGCGGATGAAAGAAAGATAAAAGAACGATTGAGATAAAGCAAAAAACCGCGGACTCTACAAAATCGCGGCGAAAGTTCGAAGCTAAGTGCTAAATGCTAATAGCTGAACAGCTAACTTTTCGGAAAATTCGGATCGGCCTTTACTTCTTCGATCTGCTTTGTGTGTCGTGCGGAATGGCCGGCCATGAAGAGCATCCATTCGTGAGCATCGAGTTCGCCTAGTGGGCTCTGGCCCATGTGGCTGCGCAGGTCGGCTTCGGAAGTTTTCTTCACAAAGTCAACGTTCTTATCGCGGCTGGCATTGAACGCCTTCACTAGTTCAGCTTCTGTGGCCCATTTGCCAGTGGGCTTGAGCATATCTGGCGCTTGTGCTTTGTGCGAGCGATCCGTCACGCCGGCAACCAGCTTGTCTTCTTTGCCGTACATCTGGGCCTTCTTGTCGGCTGCGGGATCGCTCATGACTTTCATCGCCATCCCACCGATCATATCTTCGGAGAGAGCAATGTGTTCGGCGACTTCCATCACAGACCACTTGTCCGGCGCGGCCTTGAATTTGAGTTGCGCTTCGGAGAGTCCTTTGACGGAGTTGAGGAAGTTTTCGCGCGTCTGCTGCATGTACTTCAGGAGCTCTTCCTTGGTTTGGGCCTTGTTTTGCGCTTCCTGCGCTTCAGTCTTTTGAGCGGGAGCGGTTTGGGCGACTGCCGTGAATGCGAACAGCAAAACTGCAAGTAGTGCGGTGATTTTCAGCTTCATGTGGATTTCCTTTCAAGTTGAAAACTCTTGCTGCGAATTTGAGGGCCAGAACCAAATCAAAAACTTAACCGCGGATAAAAGAAGGACAAAGGCGGATTGAAGCTAAATGCTAAATGCTAATTGCTCGCGGTTGCACCCGCCGCCATCACCGCGTGTTTAGTGTACACACGAATCATCTCGCACATGGTTATGCATATTGGTTTAAAGCTTAAGAGTGAAAGTCGATTGCTGACAACCGACAGCGGCGCCTAAGTGGCTACGATTTTGGAAAATTCGGATCGGCCTTCATTTCTTCAATCTGTTTCGTATGTCGCGCGGAGTGGCCGGCCATAAAGAGCATCCACCCATGCGCATCGAGTTCACCTAGTGGGCTTTGGCCCATGCGGCTGCGCAGGTCGGCTTCTGAAGTGTTCTTCACAAACTCTACGTTCTTGTCGCGACTGGCGTTAAAGGCCTTGAGGATGTCGGCTTCAGTCGACCATCGGCCTGTTGGCTTGAAAAGATCGGGAACCTGCAATTTGTGCGAGCGATCGGTAATGCCAGCAACGAGCTTGTCTTCTTTGCCGTACATCTCGGCCTTTTTTTCGCAGGCGGGAGCCGACATCATCTTCATTGTCCCGCGACCGGCAAAATCTTCAGAAAAAGCAATGTGTTCGGAGACTTCCATCACCGACCACATGTCAGGCGCGGGCTCGAACTTCAGTTGTGCTTCGGAGAGTCCCTTAATGGAGTTGACGAAATTCTGGCGGGTCTGCTGCATGTACTTCTGGAGCTCTTCTTTGGTTTGAGCCTTGTTCTCCGCTTCTTGCGCTTTAGACATCGGCATTTCCTCTCAAGCTTAAAAACTTTGCCCGCGGATTCTCGCGGATGAACGCGGAAAGGGGAAACAACATTGGATCGCGGTATCAGCTATTAACGGCTAACTGCTAGTGGCTAAGTGGCTGCACCCGCCGCCATCACTGCGCGCTTAGTGTACACACGGATAATCTCGCGGCGATACTCAGGCGTGAGCAGGCTAGTAGTGAGCGGCTTGGCGACACGCGAGGCCAGCTCGCCTACGACGGTGGCGGCGTGCTCGTTTAGTTCCCTGCCGACGAGCGCATGGAGGGCGTCGGGGACAAGGTGTGGCGCCGGATTCACGCCAGTGATCGCGACTTTTACATCTTCCACAATCTTGCCCTTTTTCTTTAGCGCGACCGCCACACCGGCGAGCGGGTAATCGATGGAGCCGCGGATGCGCAGCTTCTTATACGCGCCGCTGTATCCGGCGCTGGCTTCGGGCAAATAGATGCTGGTGATCATCTCGTTCTTCGCCAGCTTGATGCGGTTGACGCCGTCGTTTGTATAGAGATCTGCGATAGCGATGCGGCGGAATCCCGACGGACTGGCAACGTTCACTTCAGCACTCAGACAAAGAAGCGCCGCGGGTGTGTCGGCGGAAAATGCCGCCCAGCATTTCTTGCCGCCGGGAGCGACATGACAGAGGTCGCCATCTTTCTTGATGCAGAAGCCGCAAGACTTGCGCCATTGCAGAGACTGGTTGTACCAGAGACATCGCGTGTCCAGGCAGATGTTGCCGCCCATCGTCCCCATATTGCGCAGGATGGGCGACGCGACCGTCTTTACCGCTTCATGCAGGACGGGATAGTGGCGATGAATGAATCCTGAATCTTCCACCGCGCTCAGCGTAGTGAGCGCCCCGAGTTCCACGCCCAGCCCGGGAGTGACGCGAATTCGCTCAAGGCCGTCGATCCCGCGGATGTCCATCAGGAATTTTGGTGTAAAGAGTCGCTGCTTCATCGAAGGCAGCAGGTCAGTGCCGCCAGCGCAGATCTGGATGTCGTCCTGATAGCGGTGCAACATGCCGACAGCTTCTTCGACGGTGCGCGGGCGGAGTAGTTTGAATGTGGGTAGGGACATTAGTAAGTTAGTTGATTGCTGTTGCCATTTGTCTCGTTGGCTGTCGGCTATCAGCTCTCAGCTTTCAGCTAAAACCTTAAAATCAATCCGCGTTCATCTGCGTTAATCCGCGGCTGGAACTTCCGTTGTCGTCTTTCTCGACGGATCATCCGCGTGTCGCTGCGGACCTTTGCCTTTGTACCAAGTCGAGCCGCCGTGCTCGCGCATCTTGTGTGGAGCGGTGGGATCAACGCGGTTCGTCATTTCGATCTTCTTCTGTCCATTTTTTGCGCGAATGGCAGAGAGCACTCGTTCCGGAGAAAACGGACACTCGCGAAGGCGCACGCCGACGGCATCGTAAATTGCATTAGAGATCGCGGGAATGGCGGCGGCGAGTGAGCCTTCGCTGGCTTCCTTCGCGCCGAACGGGCCTTCGGGGTCGATGCTCTCGACGATGAAGCTCTCGATTTCCGGCGATTCTGTGGACGACGGCGATTTGTACTCAAGCATCGATGGGTTCATCAGCAGGCCGTCTTTCCAGACGAATTCTTCCTGCAACGCCTGGCCGAGTCCCATCCAAACTGATCCGATGACTTGGCCTTCCACGGAGACGGGATTCAGCGCGCGTCCGCAATCGTGTGCCGCCCAAATTTTGTTTACGGTAACTTCGCCGGTCTCTTCGTCGACGGTGACATCGGCGACCTGCGCGGAGTACGAGTACGCGGGCGATGGGCCAACGCCTCCGCCCTTGTGCTTGCCACCTTTTGCCTCGACGGGCGGAGCATACGAGCCGGTGCCGCCGAGCGCGCCGGTGTTGTCCATCGCAGCAGTGACGGCTTCTTCAAAACTCATCCGCTCTTTGGGGCCTTCGTCCTTGCGCTTTTGCTGCACGGAGCCTCGAAGGATCTGGCCTTCAACGTGTCCGGAGACGGTGGGTGCATTCTCTTGTTTCGGCGCGACGGGCGCAACACCCTTCTTGTAAACCAGATCGTCGCGCATGATCACATCTTCAGGTGCACACGCCATCTTCAGCGCTGCTGCGGCAACGATCCTCTTCTTGATGTCTTCCGCCGCGCGCAGAGTGGCGTTGCCATTCATGAACGTGACGCGACTGGAGTAAGAGCCAATGTCCACTGGAGTGAGATCGGTGTCCGCGGCGACGACCTTGATGCGATTCATCTTGCAGCCGAGAACTTCGGCTGCGATCTGCGCGACCATGGTGTCCGAGCCCTGGCCTATATCCGACGCGCCGGTATAAATAATGACGCCGCCATCGCGATCAATCTTGATATTCACCGTGGAATGCGGCATGTCTGAACGGATGATGGAACTGGCTGCGCCACTCACGTAATGGCTGCACGCCATGCCGAGTCCGCGCCCTTTGCCGAGCTTTGTCCTCCGCTCCGCCCACTTCGATTCGCGGGCGACTACATCAATGCATTCGGGCAAACCGTAACTTTGCACGCGAAGTCCGTTCACGGTAATGCATGGCGGCTTCAGCAGATTCTTGCGGCGGATGGAGACGGGATCCATGTTGATCTTGCCGGCGAGCTCGTCGAGCTGCGATTCGAACGCGAAGCGAACGTTTACGGTGCCGTGCCCGCGCATCGCTCCGCAGGCGGGCTTGTTGGTGAGCACGCGGAAGCCGTCATATTTGATATTGGGAATGTCGTACAACGCCCCCAGGAGCGCGCCAGAATAAAGGATCGTCACCACGCCGTAAGAACAGTACGCGCCGCCATCCTGAATGACTTTCGCGGCGACCGCGGTGATGCTGCCATCTTTCTTCACGCCGGTCTTCAAGTCGATGATGGTGCGCGGGCGTCCGCGATGTGCGAGAAAAACCTCTTCACGCGTGTAGGTGATCTTCACCGGGGCCTTGGCTTTGCGCGCGGCCACTGCGGCGATGATCTCCAGCGGAATGATCTCGCTCTTGCCGCCGAAGCCTCCGCCGACCAGCGGCTTGATGACGCGGATCTGCGACATCGGCATCTCCAGCACGATCGATAGCTTGTGCTGCAAGTAGTACGGCACCTGCGTGGACGATTGAACGGTGAGACGTCCTTCGCGTCCGGTATGCGAATCGAATTCAAACGCTGCCAGTGTGCAATGCGGCTCCATGGCCGCGTGCGTGACTTCATTGGCGATGTATCGCCCTTCGAGCACGACGTCGGCTTGCGCGAATCCCGCATCGGGATCGCCGAAGACATGGTGATAATCCTTCTCAATATTGTTGGGACGCTGCTCGTGGATGAAGTTTGCTTGCGCCTCCATCGAATCTTCCGGATCGAACCAGGCGGGCAGCGGCTCGTACTCAACGTCAATCAACTCGAGCGCGGCCTCGGCGATGGATTCGGATTCCGCGACAACACAAGCGACGTTGTCGCCAACGTAGCGGACTTTTTCTACTGCGAGCGCGGTCTCGTCGTGTCCGACGGGAAGAATGCCATAGGTGTTAGGCGCGTCGGTGCCGATAACGACGGTGACCACACCGTCAAGCGCCAGCGCGCGCGAGGCATCGATCTTCTTTATCAGCGCATGTGGCAGATGCGAATGCAGAATCTTACCGATGAGCATCCCCGGCACGGAGAGGTCGTCTGCATACTTGCCCTGTCCGGTGACCTTTCCGGCGGAGTCGATCATCGCAATGGGTTTGCCGATTACGGAGAAATCGTTTTTCTTTAAGCTCGTCATTTGCCCGCCGCCATTCCCTTCTGCTCCGCTTGGATCGCGGCTTTGATGGCTTGATACATCTGGGTGTAGCCGGTGCATCGGCAGAGGTTTCCGCTGAGCGAGTGGCGAATCTCTTCATCGCTGGGCTCGGGATTCCGCTCCAGCAGCGCGCGCACCGTCATCATGAATCCGGGAGTGCAGTATCCGCATTGCGATCCGCCCCAGTCGCCATAGGCCTTCTGGATGGCCGCCAGCGCACCGTGCTCGGCGACACCTTCAACTGTTGTGATCTCATTGCCACCGTTGTCGCATTGGTATGACGCGGCGACCATCGTGCAAGAGAGCATGGGAACGCCGTCGACTTGAATAGTGCACGCGCCGCAGGATGAATCATCGCATCCGCGCTTGGAGCCAGTTAGGCCGAGGTCTTCGCGCAAAGTGTCGAGCAAAAGCTTGCTGGGCTCGATTGCGACTTCGTGTCGGCGACCGTTGACTTTCAGTTCTATGAGTTCTTTTTTCATGGTGAGGCGGCTCTTAGCTATTAGCCTTTAGCTCTTAGCAAAACCAAAAGCAGATCCCTCGCTGCGCTCGGGATGACAACACTTACGCTCGGGTGAACAGACACTCCTAATATATCGGCACCTTTGGATCGACAGCTCGTGACCATTGGTCGATACCGCCACGCATCGATTGTGCCATTTCGAATCCCTGCTGTCGCAGCCAAGCGGTGACATTCATTGAGCGTACTCCATGATGACACACCACAATAATGTGCTGGTCAGGATCAAGTTCATTGTTCGCCCGCGCGGGAATGTCACCCATGGGAATGTGTTTGCTTCCTTCTATATGTGCCGCTTCGTACTCCCACGGCTCGCGGCAGTCGAGCAGCGTCATTGTCTCTCCAGCTTTCAACTTTGCTTGGGTCTCTTCGGCAGTGATTTCGTAATCCAGCATCAGCTCTTAGCCTTTAGCAATTGGCATTTAGCCGTCAATATTTATCTTCCAAATGCGTCTTTGTGGTGTTCTCAATAGCCGTAATCTGTCGCCGCCGCATACGCGTGTAGCTTTACGCCTAACTCTTTGATCCGGGCATCGCCCAGCAACTTAGCATAGCCGCTACGATCAGCAACTCCGCTG
>JAOAPH010000093.1 GCA_025462835.1 Candidatus Angelobacter sp.
TGTCGCCATCGAACTGGTACGGCACATCGACGATTGCGCCGGGGGCCATCCGCAGGGTGCCATCGCCCTTAAACTCCCAGATGGAACCAATGCCGCCTTTGGAACGGTTCTGCGCGACCCAGCGTCCGACGATCTCCGTAGGCGCTGATTGTGCGTTGAGGATTGGAGTGGCGAATAAAAGCAGGACGGCGAATCGAAGCTTCGCATTTCCGCGCATGGAGCCCTCCGCAGTGAAGCAAGCATAGCGTATATAGCTGGCTACCGACTATAAACTCCGGCGTCCAGGATTTGACTCGCTGGCGTTGGGCAACTAGCATCGCAAGCAATCTTATGAGGCGCATATGTTAATCCCATCCATCGACCTGATGGGCGGCAAAATCGCTCAGATAGCGCACGGCCAGCACCGCGAACTGGAGCTGAGCGAATTTGAGCCGTGGATCAAGAAATTTGAAAAGTATCCGCTGGTGCACATCACGGATGTGGACGGAGCGATGCGGCAGGGATCCAATTCCGCACTGGTGTCAAAACTCACTGCGCGGCTGACTTGCCAGGTGGGCGGCGGCATCACCAGCGTTGAAATTGCCCGCGAATTTCTGGCCGCAGGAGCCAAGCGCGTGGTGGTGGGGTCGGCGTTGATATCGAATGACAAGGTAGATGTTGACTTCGCCAAAAAAATGTCTGAGGCTATCGGCGCCGACAAGCTGGTCTTCTCCGTGGACACCAAGCATGGGCTGATCGCCGTAAGCGGATGGCGCAAGACGGTGCCGATCACCGCCGAAGACGCGATCCGCCTAGTGGAACCTTATTGCAAAGCGTTTCTGCACACGCATGTGGATGACTCTCCACGAGGCAGCATGGGTGGCGCGTTTCCCATAGCCGAAGCACGCGAGCTGTGCAAAGTCACGAAGAAACACCTGATGGTGGGCGGCGGAATCCGGTCAATGGATGAAGTGACCGAACTGGATGCGATGGGAGTGGATTCCGTCGTGGGCAGCGCGATCTATTCGGGAGTGATGGCGGTTTAAAGCAGTAGTCAGTAGCTAATAGTCAGTTACGTCAAAGGCGAGTGGTGAATGGCTAGTAGCTAATGCTCAGAAAGCTGGGGCGGGACGCCCCAGCGACAGCCGGCGAGACGCCGGCGCTACGAGAATCTATTTCAGCAAACCTTCGATCACTTCCGGAACGTCATTGAGTGCTTGATCGAGTGCGGCGGGATTTTTGCCGCCGGCTTCGGCCATGTCGGGGCGTCCGCCGCCGGAGCCGCCTACCTTATTTGCAATCGGGCCGATGATCTTCCCTGCCTGAATGCGTCCGGTCAAATCTTTAGTGACGCCAACGATGATGGCGACGCGCTTGTCGCCGTCCACTTCCATCGCGGAACCGAGTACCACCACGCCGGAGCCGAGTTTGTTGCGCAGGTTGTCGACTAGCGTGCGCATCTGGTTGCGATCAATGTTATCCACGCGCTGGGCGATGACTTTTATTCCGTTCACGTTTTTTACGTTATCGCCGGATGCGGAGACGGAAGCAGAGGCCGACTTCATCCGCGCCTGCTCTAACTCTTTGCGGAGTTTTTTCAGCTCCTCGTCTTTTTGCAGCAGAGCGCGCTTGAATGATTCAGCTGGCGCTTCGGCGTGCTGCGGTTGTCCGAGCAGTTGACTGGCGACATCGACAACTTGGTGGTCGGCGCGGAAGTGTCGCAGGGACTGCTCGCCAGCGACGGCTTCTACGCGCCGCACGCCAGACGAGACGCTGGATTCGTGGAGGAGCTTGAGCAGACCGATCTCGCCGGTGGCGACGGTGTGGATGCCGCCGCAAAGTTCGGTGGAGAAATCACCGATCTTGATGACGCGGACTTTGTCTCCGTATTTTTCGCCGAAGAGCGCCATAGCCTTGTATTCGTTCACAGCGACGTCGATGGGCACGTCGTTGATGACCTGCACCTTGGTGTTGCGCAAGATCTCCTTGTTGGCGAGATCTTCGATGTCCTGCAACTCTTCATCAGCAACTCCGGTGAAGTGGGAGAAATCGAAGCGTAATTTGGACGGATCGACTAGCGAGCCAGCTTGCTTCACGTGCTTCCCCAAAATTTCGCGCAGAGCGGCGTGGAGCAGATGCGTACCGGTGTGGTGGCGGACGATGGACTGCCGGACATCCGTGTTCACGACCGCAGTAACGCGGTCGCGAACACGGATGTCGTGTTTTGCCACGACCTTGTGCACGCGCACGCCCTGCACCGGCATCACGGCGCCGCGAACTTCGGCGAGAAGCGTGTTGCGATCGTCGGAGTAAAACCATCCGGTGTCGCCGACTTGGCCGCCGGAGTCGGCGTAAAAGGGAGTGTGGTCGAGAACGATCTCGCCTTCTTGCCCGGCTTTTAATTCAGGTACGCCGATACCGTTGTGAACGATGGCGAGGACTTGGCATCCGGAGGACTCGGTTTGTGAGTAGCCTTCGAAAACTGTCTTTGCAAGATCGCGGAATGCCGGTGAGGCGGCGGCTTTGGTGCCGCCTTTCCAGGAGGCGCGGGCGCGCTCGCGCTCTTCTGCCATCTCTTTCTCAAAGCTTTCGCGATTGAAGAGCAACCCTTGATCACGGACGGCGTCTTCGATGAAATCGATAGGTAAGCCGAAAGTTTCGTAAAGATAAAAAGCGTCCTTGCCATGGAGACCCGCAGGATGATTCGCAGCCTCGGACTCCTTGCGACGCTTTTCAATCAGACTGTCAAGTTCTCGGAGTCCAACTCCTATCGTGCGAATGAACCGCACTTCTTCTTCGTGAACAACATTGGAAACACGCTCCGCGGTTTCAATCAATTCCGGATATGCATCCTTCATCAGGTCGCGGACTGCATTGACCATTTCGTATAGAAACGGTTTCTCTTGGCCAAGCAATCTGCCGTGTCGGATAGCGCGGCGGATGATTTTGCGCAATACGTAGCTGCGGCCTTCGTTGCCGGGGAGTACGCCATCGCTGATGAGGAACGTTGTGGCGCGGGCATGGTCGGCGATGACGCGGAGTGAGGCGGCGTTCTTCGAGTGCGTTTCTTTTTCGGTTTCCTTTTTTGCTGAGACTCCGGTGAGTTCAGCGGCTCGCTTGACGAGCGGCGTGAACAGATCGGTGTCGTAGTTGGAGACCACGCCTTGCAGCACGGCGGCCATGCGCTCGAGTCCAGCGCCTGTGTCTATCGATGGTTTCGGTAGAGGATTCAATTTGCCGCTGGAATCGCGGTCGAATTGCATGAAGACCAAGTTCCATATCTCGACGTAACGGCCGCAATCGTGCGGACACGGGAACTGGCAGTTGCCGGCGGCGCATTCGGGATGGAGCTTGTCAGACGACTCGATGCCCATGTCGTAATGGATCTCTGAGCAGGGGCCGCAGGGGCCGGTGTCGCCCATGGCCCAGAAGTTGTCTTTGGCGCCCATGGCGAAGATGCGCTCTTTGGGGACGCCGACTTCCATCCAGAATTTTTCGGCGTCTTCGTCGCGTTGGAGGCCGCCCTCGCCATTGAAGATGGTGACGTAGAGTTTCGATTTGTCGATGCCGTACCACTCGGGCGAGGTGATGAGCTCCCAAGCGTAGGCGATGGCTTCGCGTTTGAAGTAATCGCCAAAGCTGAAGTTGCCGAGCATCTCGAAGAAGGTGTGGTGTCGATTGGTGAAGCCGACATTTTCAAGATCGTTGTGCTTGCCGCCGGCGCGAACGCACTTCTGCGAGGTGGTGGCGCGGTTGTAATCGCGCTTCTCCAGGCCGAGAAAGACGTCCTTGAACTGGTTCATGCCCGCGTTGGTAAAGAGCAGTGTGGGGTCATTCTGCGGGACGAGCGACGAGGAGTGGACGATTTTGTGTCCGCGTTGAGCGAAGTAGTCGAGGAACTTCTGGCGGATTTGCGAACCTGAGAGCATTACTTGGATTTTATCAGGAGAGCGGATTCACCACGGAGACACGGAGAGCACGGAGAAAGGCAAAAGCTTTGGCCACGGATTTCACGGAGGACACGGATTTACACGGATAAAGCGGGTGGGGAGAACAGTTAGGACTCAGATTCCTCCTGCAAGGCGCCAAGCAGTTCATCTTCGACATTCCAGTTCTTCAGGATCTTGATGATGGTGCCGGTGCGGAAGCCGGCGCGGACGAGCATGCGGAAGACGCGCGCGGTTTCTTTCTGCGATTTCTTCAGCGCTTCGGGATTGGCTCGAGAAGCCGCGCTGGGCTGCTTGACGCGCTTGCGGCGGAGGTATTCGCGGGCGAGAGATTCTTCGTCGACGCCCTCATACGTTGCGGAGACGGTCTTCTCGATGACGTCGGCGTGAACGCCTTTGATCTTGAGGTCGATGATGACGCGCTGCCGTCCGAACTTGTTGCCGTCTTTGCGCAGCGAGGAATAGGTGCTGGCGAATTGCGTGTCGTTCAAGTAGCGCTGGTCTTTGAGTTTGGTGATGACGGCTTCGATGGCAGCGTCTTTGTCGCCGACTACGTTGCGCAGGCGCAGGAGTCGCTTGAGCTCCGCAACTGAGCGCATGCGTCGTCCGAGGGCCTGGACGGCGTACTCGTAAAGCTGGGCCGGATCGTAAGTCTTTTTGGAGCGGGCGAAAGCCACGGGATGGTTTTAACACAAACTGGATGACGAAGCGTGGGCATCCAACTGCAGATGTACAATCGAGCCACTATGAAGCCACATTCCAGATCTGTGCGTCTTTGCGTTATAGGGTTCATGCTGAGCGCCGTTGCTGCAGGGTCGAGCGGCCAAGTGAAGACAGTGAAGAAAAATAGCGCGATTCCTCCCAGCCATTGGGGTGGCGAACATGCCGCAATGGAAGTGACGGCGGATGGCGCGCAGCTGGAATTCGACTGCGCACACGGCCAGATCACCGGGCCGGTGCGACTGAATCGTAATGGAAACTTTGATGTGGCAGGGACCTTTTCGCCTGAGCACGGCGGCCCGGTTCTGCGCGACGAAGAGTCTTCCACTCCTCCCGCTCGCCTTACCGGGCAAGTAAAGGGCGACACCCTGGTGTTGAAAGTGATCCCCGCCGGGGCTAAAGAGCCATCCGGCACTTTCACCCTTGTGAAAGGCGCAGAGCCGCGCCTGATGAAGTGCCGATAGAAAAATCTGAGTCAATCGAGCGCCGGCTACCAGATGAAAAGGGCACGCTTCCAGAGCGTGCCCTTGATATTTCCCGTGAAGACGAGGTTGCTTTATGCGATTAGCTTGCGACGCAAAACGCCCGCAGCGCCGATCAGTCCGCTACCCATGAGCACCAGGCTGCCTGGCTCCGGAGTCTCAGTGACACTCCGGTCAACGGTAAGACTGAAATCCGCAGTCGCCAGCGAATCACCGGCATCGTTGACCAGCGAGAACTGGCCATTGTAGGTTCCAGGCAGGGCTCCGAAGGCCACAAGTACATCAAATAAGTCGCCAGGTATCCCTGGTGTGCCAAAGATGAAAGCGGTGTCATCCACGCAGCCGGTAGGATCCGCAGTGAGGCAAGGCGTGGCAGACGTCCAGTGAATCACGTCACCTGCTACATCTTGTCCAAAGTAGGTGCCGGAAAAGGTGAACGTTTGTCCCAGAAATCCGGATTGATTGGCGTTGCTTAAGGTTATTGAATCAGCGTAGGAAGGCACTGAGATCATCATCAACGCCAAGAAACCCAAAGCTACGATCCAACTTGCTCTTGATTGCCTCATGTTTTGTCCTTGGAACTCCTCGTATAAAAGCTCGAGAGTTCTAGTTTTCTAGTGATGGTCAGGCTTAGCAGTTCTTGTAGAGCACTTTCGCTTCCAGAGCTAAAGCTTTTCACTTCAACAACCTCGCACAGTACTAATGAGCTTGACTGCAAAGTCTTGCATTACTTCCGCAACCAGATGCTCTTTTGAAATGAGCGGGGCAAGCCTCGCTTGCCCCGCCTCAGACTACGGCAACGTTATCTTTAATGTTGTACTGAACGCGCCAACTGAGGACTGGACGGTAAACTTTCCAGCCACTAACGCTCCGGACGCTCCAGCACTGGCAGGGACATTTACTACTGCTGTGGCCGTAGCGCCGCTGGCAAGTGTGCCCAGTGGCTGCGGCAACGGTGTGCCATCTGCTGTTCCCAGTTTCGCCGTGATCAACTGAACGGTGTTGGCGGTTACGTTGCCACTGTTCTTCACGGTCACAGTGACGGTGTATCCGCTTCCAGTCTTCACGACTGCAGCCGATGAAACCAGCTGTGCGAAAGGCGTGCTCACTACAAACGACTGATTCACATTAGGTGCAGCCGAGTAGTTAGTATCACCCGCCTGCGACGCTTGCACCACTACAGTCCCGGATGCTCCGGTGAGCGTGATGGTGTTGCCTGAGACCGTCGCCGGCCCGGACAGGACCGTAAACGTAACCGGCAAGCCGGATGATGCGACGGCACTGATGGTGAACGGAGCGTCAGTGGTCACGTGATTCGGTATAGCTGAAAATGTGATTGACTGGCTAGCTTGCGACACCGTCAACGAGTTAGATCCGCTGCTGGGTTGGAATAGAGCATCGCCGGCGAAGCTTGCAGCGACACCGCTGGGATAGCTTCCGACGTTGATGCCTGAGAGGCTCGCGTCAGCAAGGGTTGCGACACCGGAGGCGTTAGTGATGCCAGTACCCGCGTTGTTGCCGTTTAGAGTGAAGCTCACTGTCTTGCCGCTCACGCCGGAAGCGCTTGCAGTCAGAGCCGCAGACAAGTTTGCGGTTCCGCCATAAATCCCGCCAGCGGGATCCACAGTAAGGGTCGTGGGAGCAGCAGGAGCCACGTCGTTATAGCAGACTGTGACGTCATTCAGCGCAGGAGTAGCTGCGCTATTACTGGTGCTCAGTGCAGCCTGGTACTTCAAGTAGCGATTGCCGTTGAACTGCGCCAAACTACCACCACTGGTAAAGAAAGTTCCGGCGGTGTTATCAGGCCCGACAAAGCTGAAAGGCCCGGCTGCGCTGTTGCTGGCAGCAGCCTGGAAGGTCACGCCTGTTCCTGCCGGTGTTGAGGCAGTCCAAGCGATGGAGTTCCATTGACTGTTGCTTCCTGGGGCCGGATTCGCATCTTTCAAACCGGAAACCAGGATGCCGGATGGCTTGAAGCCGGTGGCCATATAGGTTTTGAAGCCTGCGTCAGTAGTAGCTCCGGAGGTCAGAGGAGCGGTCCATGTTGTACCGGAATCGCTGGAACTGACACGAGTGCCGCCTGCGTACACGTTGGTTGCACTTCGGGTAAGGGCGTAAATGCCCGCTGATGGATTGGCCGTTGGCCGTACCACGAGCGCATAAGTTGTGCCCGCAGTCAAAGTGGGAGGGCTGGCAAAGTTTCCGGTGAAGTAACTTGAAGCCCCGCTAGGGTTACCAGGAAGAGTCGCAGTTGCCAAGTCAGCCCCGGTGGGGAACCCGCCGCTTACCGCCCTTAGCGAGAGCGTAAGGTTCGGCGATGTTCCAGTACATCCGCTGCAGAAGAGGTTGATATCAACCCTAGCTAGCTGTCCGGTTACTCCAGCAGTGAAGGTTTGACCACCCCAGGTGGTTGTAGTAATGCCAACTCCTGAATTGCTTAAGGTCGTATTTTGCTGGTCGATAGTTGGCGTGTTCAACAGGATCACATCACCGGGACTGGTGGTGAGATCTACGTTGGTGGGCACACCGGTTTGGAAGTCAGCCTGAGTGGTAGCCGTCACGCAGGCAGTTGTGGGGGCCGTCGCAAGCGAGAAATTCTGCGTTGTTGTTGCGTTTTCGTTCACTACCACGCTATTGACAGTTACAGAGCTGTAGCCTGCATTGCTGGCAGTGATGCTGGGATATGTTCCTGCGGGCAAACCGGAGAATGTGTAAACGCCGGTTGCGTCCGTTGTTGTTGTTCTCGATCCCAGCGAAACGGTGGCGCCATTGATGGGATTGCCGGTAGCGGTCGAAATCACCGTGCCCGAGAGCGTGCCATTCGCTACTTTCGTGCAACCTGGAAAGTTGAAAGAGCCAATCCGGGTGTTGTCATTGACACCAGTAACTTTGTAATACTCGTTCGTGTACCAGAAGGTACAGCCATCCGGATCCAGTGACATTGCGCTGTAATCACCCCAACGGGTGAAACTTGCGCTTTGTGCCCCAGTTCCTTCAACAAGAGACTGCTCAGTCTGGCTCAGCGTGTTTACCGGGTCGGTTGAAAGCCGTCCCGCATAGCGGATGGCCGGGAAAATTGTGCTGCTCGATGCGCTATACCCCAATGCCATATTTCCAGCGCGATCAACAGCCACGCTGGGCATAAAGCGGCTTGCGGTGTCTGGATTGAAAGTGGCTGCCTGCGTGGTTGAACCAGCTACTGTGCCGCCGGTGACTGTGACTTGGTAGTAACGAATAGCTGCTTGCGTTGTGACCGATCCCCGGACGGTGTGGACATTCCACAACGATTCCGTGCCAGCAATGTTCGTGTATTGGTTCTGCATCATTAAGCGCACTGCAAGAGTGTCAAGCGCAGTGCCGCCGGATTCTGTAACAGTGCTGGGAGGACTTGCCCAGCTCGCCGGGGCAATGGTGATGAACGGTCCAGTAAAAGTGGAGGTGGAGATGCTGTTCCAGTCCACGTGAAATTTGTAAACGGAAATAGCGTTTGTGAACTGCCATACGACGGAGAAATAGTTCGGGCTTCCGGTGGGCGGTGTTCCCGATTGCAACCGGGCGTTGGCTGGAAGCAAGGAGAATTCGCCAGCCGGGGCATCAAACGAAGCTACCTGTACCGTAGGTGCTCCTGCATACATTTGCGCCTTGTTGAAAGCATATACGCGCGCGGTCTGGAAAGAACCCCCGGCGGGATAATCAAACATGTTGGTGGACATGTAAATGCCGTCCGGCCAAACGCCGAACTTTGGATAATCGCCCAAGCCACCTGTGGTGTTAATGGAATAGAAATTCCATCCGCCGGAGACTGGATCACCGGTCTTTGATACGGCTACGCACTGGAAATTGCCGGGAGGGTTTACGACGGCACCTCCGCTGAGCATGAAAGCAAAATCAGTGATGACCCAGCGGTCTTCGAAGGTGTCATACAAAACGACGGGATCGCCGAAGTTGTTGGTGTCGCAAAGGTTGCCGAAGTGGCCTTGGCTCATGAAGGTATTGAAAGTGAATGCCGCCACTCGAACGCCGTCAATCTTGCGGTAAATGCCCAAAGAGGTGTTGACGCTCTGGATGTAATAATCTTTGCCCACATCACCATTGGTGTCAGGCGGATGCCCGGCGCCCCAGTTTTGAAAATCCAGACCTTCGAAAGCGATGTTGGTCGCAGGTGCTGGAACATTCACTGCCGGCACAATAGCGTTTGGATTTGGATCGACTGCGTCAGAGGTTGCGTCAGGGTACGGTATCGCGTTCGATTCCGGATCTTCGCGGTCCGGCAGTTCCATCTGGTCCGGCCGAGTCTGTGGAAGTGTACGGAGATCGCCGGAGAATGATTTTGCGCGCAGCAATCTATATTCTTTGGCGTGTCGAACAACTTTGCCTGATTTGTCGAGGCGGTCGAAGATCTTTTGTTTTCCCTGGCCCTGCGCTGCAACGGTTGGTGCGGGCCCAGCAGCGGGTTTCGCCGCCGCGAATGAAAAGGTCGGAAATGCTGTCAAACAAAAAAACACGAACAGGATAGTTCGTGAAAAAGTTGTGCTTCGGCGCGACACACCGAATGAGCTGCGACCAAAAGACATAGACACTCCACAAGACGTAGGTAGTTTGTGGAATCTGTTGCACTTTCGCTTCCAGAATTACTATCGTTAATAGTCAGTTACTTAAGTAACTAGATTCGCCCTATAGCCGCAAAACTCTGCAGTAGATATGCACCTATTCGACACTTCGCAAACAGTTTAGCGAGCATTGATGTCCTGTTTTCCACAACGAATCAAAGCGCAGCGCGGGTATTACTCTTGTCAATGCTCGGGATTGTGCCCTCACATTTTTGCATTTGACGCCTCACCAGCGCGGAAAGCTCAATTGGTTTGGGCGAAGAATTACAATAGATCTGATCTCATGATCGGACGACCACAAAGCACCGAAGCGGCAGCGTATTACTTCACATATATAGATCAGGTGGCGGGTGACGATGCACTCGCTACCATTGAGAACCAGCTGCAAGAGGCTGCGACGTTTCTCTCCGGAATATCGGAAGAGAAGTCGCTGCACCAATACGCACCCGAAAAATGGAGCCTACGGCAGGTGCTGAACCACGTAAATGATGCCGAACGGATTTTTGCGGTCAGAGCGCTCTGGTTCGCGCGTGGGTTTGAGAGCCCTCTGCCGAGCTTCGATCAGGAGATTGCTGCATCCGGCGCTGAGGCTGACAATATCTCCTGGGCTGAGCACGTTGAGGAGTTTCGTCGCGTGCGCCTCTCTACGATCTCACTCTTCAGGAATATGCCGGCTGATGCGTGGATGAGAAGCGGCATCGCGAGCGACAAGCGCTTCACCGTTCGCGCCTTGGCCTACATTATTGCCGGGCACGTGACGCATCATCTGGGGATCGTGCGGGAGCGGTACCTGTAGCAGGAGATAAATGGTTAACCGCAGAGGACGCCAAGTACGCAGCGGAAAATGAGACAAAAGAAAACCGAGGCTGCGTAGATTCCGCAAGCCTCGGTTTTGACTTATCCGCATGATCCTTGTTTGATCCGCGGTTAGTCTTGGGTTAGCGCCCGAACTTGGCGGCGTCCATCTGTTCGCGGGCGGCGTCTGCTGTGGAGCCGATGCCCTGGCAACGCAGCTTGAAGTCGTCCGGGTTGGTGGCGTTCTCGAGCGCCACTTCGTAGGTGATGAGGTTCTGCGTCATCAGGTCATACAGCGACTGGTCAAAGCTCTGCATGCCGTACTGCGTTCCGCCCTGCGTGACTGCTTCGTGGATCATCCGGGTCTTTTCCGGAGTGATGATGCACTCACGGACGTAGGCGGTGGAGATCAGGACTTCGACTGCGGGGACGCGGCCTGTGCCGTCGGCGCGGCGCACGAGGCGCTGGCTGACGACGGCTTTAATCGTTGTGGCCAATTGCAGGCGCACTTGTTTTTGCTCTGGCGGCGGGAATACGGAGATGATGCGGTTGATGGTTTCGGTCGCATCGAGGGTGTGCAGCGTGGAGAAGACCAAGTGTCCGGTTTCCGCGGCGTGCAACGCGGTGCTGATGGTTTCCAGGTCGCGCATTTCGCCGACGAGGATGATGTCCGGGTCTTGACGAAGGCTGGCGCGCAGCGCCGAACCGAACGAGGGCGTGTCCACTTCGACTTCCCGTTGATTTACGAATCCCTTTTTATCGCGGTGGAGAAATTCGATGGGGTCTTCGATGGTGACGATGTGCTCGGGCCGCGTCGAGTTGATGCGATCGAGCATGGCGGCCAGAGTGGTTGACTTGCCGGAGCCGGTGACGCCGGTGACAAGAACGAGTCCGCGGGAGGCCTCGCAGATCTCTTCAATGATGTGAGGCATGAACAGCTCTTCGAGAGCCTTAATCTTGGTAGGAATCATACGAAGAACCAGTCCTACGTTCCCGCGCTGCTGAAATACGTTGACGCGGAAGCGTCCGAGGCCAGCGACGCCATAGGCCATGTCCAGTTCGGAGCTGTCCTTAAATTTCTGCTTCTGCCGGTTGGACATCATGCTGAAAGCCATGTTCAGCATGTCTTCGGCGGAGATGCGGGGCTGGTCGCTGATGGGCACCAGGTCGCCATCGATGCGGCAATGCGGGTAGTTCCCAACCTTTAAGTGCAAGTCAGATGCTTTGCGCTCAATCGCAATTCGTAAAAGATCATCAATATGCATGTAAATTCCGTTTCCCGTTTCCCGTTTGCCGTTTCCGGTCTTGGGGATCGCCCAGTGCAATGGGTTTCATGAGGAGATCAGCGCAATAGAACAGAGTAGCTGAACGTGGAAAGTACCATGAACAAGGGCTTTAGGCAATGAGGGAAACAGCATTTAGCCCTTAGCTGTTAGCATTTAGAGGTAAATAGAATGCCGCTCCAAGGACTAGGCGGCAAGCGCGTCGTAAATGCAGACCACTAGCTGTCAGGTGCTCCCACAATGAACGGGAAAAGACCGCAAGTCGTGATCATTGGCGCCGGGTTTGGCGGGCTCAATGCGGCGCGCGCTTTGGCGAAACTGCCGGTTGACGTCATCCTCATCGACCGCAAGAACCATCACACCTTTCAGCCGTTGCTCTACCAGGTGGCGATGGCGGTACTCTCGCCTGCGGATATAGCTTCCCCCATCCGTGCAATCTTTCGCGGGCAGAAAAACGTGAAGGTATTTCTGGGCACCGTGGCCGATTTTGACCTGGATAAGCAGACCGTAAAATTCGAAGACACCGATGTAACCGTTCCTTATAACTATCTGATCGTCGCAGCCGGCGCAGGGCACGCGTACTTTGGGCACGACGAATGGGCCCCCGTCGCTCCTGGACTGAAGACGATTGAAGACGCACTGGAGATTCGCCGCCGTGTGCTCATGGCGTTTGAAGACGCTGAACGCAGAGCTGCGGCCAGAGGGGTGCATGAAGCGCTGAATTTCATCATCGTGGGTGGCGGGCCAACCGGTGTGGAATTGGCTGGCGCTTTGGCTGATATCGCACGTCGCGTAATGAAGAACGACTTCCGGTATATCGACCCAAAGCAGGCGCGGGTGTTGTTGCTGGAGGGCGGACCCACAGTGCTGCCGGCGTATCCGCCGGACTTGTCTGAGAGCGCGGAGAAGCAGTTGAAGGAGTTGGGTGTTGAGGTCCGCACGAACACCATAGTGACAGCGATGGAGCCGGGTTTAGTTCGCATCGGCGACGAAGTCTTGCCATCAGCGGTGACACTCTGGGCTGCAGGGGTTGGAGCGTCTTCGTTAGGAAAGCACTTGGGCGCGAAGACGGACCGCGCGGGGCGAGTGGTTGTCGCCAACGATCTGACCGTTCCGGGGCATCGCAAGGTCTTCGTCGTTGGGGATCTGGCTGCGTATGCCGATAGGGAGGGTAATCCGGTGCCGGGCGTGGCCCCGGCTGCCATCCAGATGGGCAAATTTGCGGCGGCGATGATCAAGGCAGATCTGGAGCGCGAGCCGCGAAGGACTTTTCACTACTTGGACAAAGGAAGCCTGGCGACGATCGGCAGGTCGAAAGCTGTGGGGATGGTCGCCGGAATCCATTTTTCCGGCTTCATAGCGTGGCTGGCATGGCTTTTCGTCCACCTGATGTTTCTGATCGGCTTCCGTAACCGCTTTTTTGTGATGCTGCAGTGGGCTTTTACGTACTTCAGCTATCAGGGGGCGGCGAGATTGATCACGGACAAAGAGCAGACCTAGAGCCTTTTCACCACAGAGACACAGAGAAAAGAAACTCAGGCTTTCCCACCCTTCGCTGCGCTCAGAGTGGGGCACCCCCGTTTACCGGTTGTTAGATTGATTGGCTGGTGCTGTGGGTGAGCGCCAGTTCGGGCTCCAAATCCGTGGTGCCGTGAGTAGCTTTCTTTTTTCGGCCAAACATTTTCTGGACGCGCTTTTGGAAGTTGTCGAGATAAATGTAGTAGACAGGCGTGATGTAGAGGGTCAAGAGCTGAGATAGAACCAGACCGCCGACAACGGCCAAGCCCAATGGGCGACGGGTTTCTGCAGTAGCGCCGATGCCGAGCGCGATCGGCAGAGTGCCCATCAGAGCGGCCATGGTCGTCATCATGATCGGACGGAAACGGACCAGCGCTCCCTGATATATCGCCTCTTCCGCAGACTTGTTTTCCGAACGCTGCGCTTCAAGGGCGAAGTCGATCATCATGATGGCGTTCTTCTTGACGATGCCTACCAGCAGCAATATCCCCACGAATCCGTAAAGATTCAGCTCGTAATTGAAGAGCATGAGTGTGAGCAACGCGCCGACACCGGCGGAAGGCAGTCCGGAGAGGATCGTGATGGGATGGATGAAGCTCTCATAGAGAATCCCAAGAACGATGTAAATCACAAAAATTGCCATGACCAACAGCAAGCCGAGACCTTTGACGGACGACTGAAACGCTTGCGCGGTGCCTTGAAACGAAGTACTGACACTGCCGGGCAAATTCTTGCGCGCAGATTCCTCAACCAATGCAGTGGCTTCACTCAGTGCGACTCCCGGACGCAGATTGAAACTGAGAGTGACTGCGGGGGCTTGTCCCTGGTGAGTGACCGAAAGCGGGCCCACGCTACGGCTCAGTGCGGCGACTGAATTCAGCGGGACCAGAGCGCCTTTGTCCGAACGAACATAGAGCAACGACAACGACGCGGGATCGAGCTGGTACTGCGGTTGCAATTCCATGATCACGCGATATTGATTGTTGGGCGCGTAGATAGTGGAGACTTGTCGTGATCCGTATGCGCTGGCAAGTGCGTCTTCGATCTGGAATGCGGTGATGCCGAGTGCGGAGGCCTTATCACGATCGACGTCGACATTGACTTGCGGGTTCTTGATCTGCAGATCGCTGGTCACGTCTTGCAGTTGGGGAATTTGGTTCAGTTTGGCTTCGAATTGCGGAGCCACGCGATAGAGTTCGTCGGTGTCTGGAGATTGGAGCGTGTATTGATATAGGGTTTTGGTCTGGCGTCCGCCAAGATTGATCAAAGCCGGAATCTGCAAAAACCCATTTATGCCGATGACCTTGGCTATTTTGGGGCGCAGCCGTTGCAGAATCTCCTCAGCCCCAGGCCGCTGGTCTCTCGGCTTTAAGCGAAGCACAATACGGCCGGTATTTCCGCCTTGCAGCGTTGACATATACGCGTCGGTGGCGGGGTCTTGTGCGACCACTCGCGCCAATTCCTGCTGGTGTACGACCATCTGGTCGAAGGAGATTCCCTGCGCGGCTTCAGTGCTGATGGCGATTCTGCCAATGTCTTCCGTCGGCAGGAAGCCTTTCGGGATTGCGCCGAAAAGATAAAACGTTGCTACGAAGACGATGAGCGAAGCGAGAACGGTCAGGATGCGATGCCGCAAGACTACTTTCAGCGACCACTCGTACCCGCTCAGGATGCCATCGAAGACGCGCTCTGTAGAACGATAGAGCGCTCCGTGCTCCTCGCGCGGCGTGTGGCGCAGGAACTTGCTACACAGCATGGGAGTGAGCGAGAGTGAAACGAAGCCGGAGACGAGAATCGCAACCGCGATAGTGACGGCGAATTCGTTGAGCAGTCGTCCGATAATCCCGCTCATGAAGATGACCGGGATGAACACCGCCGCCAGAGAAACCGTCATGGAGATGATGGTGAACCCAATCTCGCGGGCGCCATCCATCGCCGCCTGATGGGGAGGTTTGCCCATCTCCATGTGACGGACGATATTTTCCAGCATCACGATGGCATCGTCCACAACGAATCCGACGGAGAGCGTGAGTGCCATCAACGAAAGGTTGTCGACGCTGAACCCGAGCAGATACATCGCGGTGAAAGTTCCGACGATGGACATGGGCAGCGCGAGGCTGGGGATGATCGTGGCGGAGACGTTGCGCAAGAAAACAAAGATGACCATCACTACCAACGCGATGGTCAGGATCAATGTGAACTTCACGTCGCCGACGGATTGACGGATGGAGAGCGATCGGTCAAATAGTGTATCCAATTTCACCGATGGAGGGAGTTGCGTGCGTAGGACTTCCAACCTCTTGATCACGTCATCGACTACCTGGACGGTGTTGGTGCCGGGCTGACGTTGGACGGCGAGGATGATGGCGCGGTCATTCTGGAACCACGTGGCGGTTTTGTCATTCTCAACACTGTCGGAGATGCTTCCGATCTCATCAAGGCGGACTGGAGCGCCATTTCGATAAGCAACAATCAAGTGGCGGAACTGGTCGGCGGTGGTCAGTTGTCCGTTGGCTTGAATGGTGTAGGCGTTGTGTTTGCCGAAGAGAGTGCCAGTGGGCAGGTTGACGTTGCCTGTCCTCATGGCCTGGGCTACTTCGTCAATGCCGATCTTGCGCGCGGCCATTTTTTGGGGATCGAATTGCGCGCGCACTGCATATTTCTGGCTGCCGTAAACCTGCACCTGCGCGACGCCAGAGATGGTCGAAATGCTCTGCGCGACGGTGGTCTCAGCGTATTCGTCCACCTGCGAGAGTTGCAGCGTGGGAGAACTGAAGGCCAGATACAGGACCGGCTGGTCGGCCGGATTCACTTTCTGATACGAGGGCGGCGCGGGCATGTCCGCGGGAAGATCGCGCAGGGTCTTGGCAATCGCGGCTTGGACGTCTTGAGCGGCGGCATCGATATTGCGGCTGAGAGTGAACTGGATGGTGATCTGCGTGCTGCCCAGCGAATTGGTCGAGGTCATGCTGTCAACGCCGGCGATGGTCGAGAATTGTTTTTCGAGCGGCGTAGCGACCGAGGTGGCCATAGTGTCAGGATTCGCGCCCGGCACTGAGGCGTTGACCACAACGGTGGGAAAGTCTACGGTAGGCAAATCACTGACCGGCAGCAGTTGATAGGCGAAGATGCCGAAAGTCAGGATGGCCAGCATCACCAGCGTGGTGGCGATGGGCCTCTCAATAAATGTTTCAGCGATCATGAGCGCGGCTCCTGCGCGGGAGCCACTGGCTGCTGGTTGGCGGTCTTGATCTCTACCTTGCTGCCCTTGATCAAGCGGATCTGCCCGTCAATCACCACGCGGTCACCGGCTTGCAGTCCGGTTTCGACGACCGACTCGGGCCCGACAGTTCGCTTCACCGTGACTGGGCGCATATCCGCGGTGTTGTCCGGCTTGATGACGAAGACGAATTGTCCCTGCTGCCCTGTTTGCACAGCTTGCGATGGGATCACGATGGCGTTCGGCTGCGTGGTGAGTGTGAGCACGACATCGACAAACTGCCCGGGCCACAATCGGCGATCAGGATTTGTAAACGTGCCTTTCACCTTTATGGTGCCGGTGTTGGGGTCAACGGAGTTGTCAATGAAACTTAGCTTGCCTTCGATGGGCTGGTCTGCCTGTCCTGCGATGACGGCCTGAACATGCAACGAGCCTGCATTGGAATAGCGCTTCAGCTCAGACAACTGCTGCTCGGGGACGGAAAAATTAACGTAAATGGGAGCGATCTGGTTGATGGTGACTAGCGGCACATCGTTGGCTTTGACGAGGTTCCCCAAGTCGACCATGAGATCGCCGGTGCGTCCGGAGATCGGCGCGTAAATCTTGGTGTATTGCAACTGCACCTTCGCGTACTCGACGGCATCTTTGTCGGCAGCGACGCCGGCATCGGAAGCCTCGGCGGTAGAAACGAAAAGGTCATACTGCTGCTGGGCGACGACACCTTCCTTCAGCAATTTGGCATAGCGCTCGGCCTGGACGCGGTTGTTCTTGGCTTGCGCGTCATCGCGTAACAGCGAGTTCTGGGCGCGTCGCAAGTCGGCCTCCAATTGACGGCGGTCGAGATCGAAGAGCAGATCGCCTTCGTTCACGTCCTGACCTTGCTTGAAATGGACCTCAGTGATCTGACTGTTGATCTGGGACTTAATCGATACAGCCTGATACGCCTGCACGTTGCCGATCGATCGGACGGAAACGGGCATATCTTTCTTCACGGCAACGGCAATAGTCACGGGGACTGAGGTGGGGCCTTGCGCTGCGACCTTGGTTTCGCCTTTACCGCATCCTGCAACGGCGAGCAGAAGAGCAGCTGAAAAGAGTGCGGCAGTGTAGCGCAGCAGGAGCGGTTTTGTGGGTGAATCTGTTTTCATGGTTGGTTTTGTCTGCGGTCTCATCAAGTGGCTCGGTGAAATTCCTAATCCAGTGTTGGACGTTCTCGAACGAGCAAAGTCACTGGCCGCAGACCGGCGATTTGGCCCGTAATACGGCGGCGTTGGAACGAAAAAATTCCCAACTCGCAAGCCAAATCTGAGGGAGTGTCGTAGGCAAGTAAACGTCTACTTTAGCAAAGTAGAAGCTGAATTGCCACGACTCGCTATGAGTTGGTGATCATCGGACCACATCAGCCAGCAACGTCTGCGTCAATTGCTCCGCAACAGCATATCGGCTGCAACGGCAAGGAGTACGAAACCAAAGACGCGCCGCAAGACGAGGTCGGACAAATGCTGCGCCCATATCCCGCCAAAATAGCCGCCGACCAAAAAGCCCGCGGCAATCAACAATGCAGCTTTCACATCCACGTTTCCTGCACGGTGATAGGCGAGGAAGGCAAGCAGTCCGATAGGCGCGAGCAGTGCGCCCAATGAAGTCCCTTGCGCCTTATGCTGGCTCTGATGGAAAAAATAAGTCAGCGCCGGGATGATGAGAATGCCTCCGCCAATACCAATGATGCCGGAGAACACACCTGCAACGAGTCCTAATAGAAGATAGAGAGCGACCATAAGCAGAAATCATACTGGCAGAGATTCGGGTTTTAAACTGCTTCGGTTCGGAACGGCTTTCACCTTTGAATTGCCAGCATGTTGTATGCGCAGGAGTCGTGCGGGGTCTCGGTTTCGCTTTCGAATGTCAGTGAGCCTGTCATCTGATTTACGGAATAGGCCAGAAGCTTGCTTTTCACAGGCGTAATTTGAAGGTTCGTGCAAATCTGAACGTACAGACGCTCACCATCGGGCGAAACTGCCAGCGAAAACGGCGAGTCACTCAGAGATAATGACAAATCTGCGGTTTTCAAAATCTGGCCACTGCTGGAATCGACGATAAACGATGAGAGACCGCGACTTAGTCCGTCTATTGCGAATAGGTATCTTCCTCCCGGGCTCGGGGCTGTTTCAGTGAATGACTCCCCAGCATAGAAAGGCGAGCCACGTAGCATCGTGAGTTGACCCTGTTCATCGATCGCATAGGCATAAATTCCTCCCTTGGTAAGGACATATAGAAATTTTCCCAACACGATTGGTGAACCCGGATACGAACCTGTTGGCACCGCGCTATTCAATTTGAGCGTTCCTGATTGCGGATCGACGCTGTACGAACCGATAGTTTTTGTTATGTTGTTGGCCAAAAAGAGAAATCGGCCCTGCGGATCAAAAGTCATCGGGCCTGCGCCGGAAATGGCAAGAGAATCGTTCGTCCATTCGAGAACCCCTGTCTCGACATCGATCCGGTATTTCGTAATCGTAGCGTGTCTATCCTCCTGGCTTTGGTACAAGAACTGGCCGGAGGGATCAATGGCGATCCAGGAGTCCCATCCCTCGACAGGGCCTGGAAAAAATGGCGACCCGTCGATGACTTTTAGCGCTCCGCTCCGACCATCAATTGCGAACCCGGCCAAACCTGCGTCGGCGGGAAAGTGATTGGGGACATATAAGTACTTGGCGTCTGCTGTTGCGGCAATCATCGACGTCAGGCTAGTCACGACTGTACCGAACGGATTTTGCTCAGAGGGATGCAGCAGACCGGATGCAGTATCCGTGAGAAACACATTTATGCCGCTGGTTCCCCCAACATGAGTTCCGATGGAGTTGGTAAGAATAAGCATTGACTGGGAAGTTTTCTTGTCCCTCTGCTCAACAACAGCAGAGTCGGACAGCGGAGCAACGCCGGTGCAGGCTTCACAAAATAAAAGGAGCGCCGCAAAAAGGACACCGCCGCAATATCTGACTAAGTTGTTCTTAGTTTCTAGTCTCATTTAAGAGCCAATCCAATCCTGAGTTGCGGATTGGATTGTTGTCAGCAGTGCTGCTGTTGGCTCATGACGGGGAAAATTAGACCAATTCGCTACCCCATTGAGGCTGGTTCTTTCTGATGTGATCAAGGACTACAGCTGCGGACTGCTCAATGGCCTGGCAGCCGTCGAGGATGATGTCAGCATATTGGCGCGTGGGGATAATGAACTGGTCGGCCATGGGACGGACTGTCTGCGAGTAGCGATCGAGTACGCCATCCGCAGTGTACCCGCGCTCCTGGATGTCGCGGGCTTGGCGGCGCGGCAGACAGACGTCATGCGCAGCATCGACGAAAATCTTTGTCCCGAAGATCGAGCGAATAGATTCCCAATAGAGGGCAAATAGCCCCTCGACAATCAGGTATGAGTCCGCCTTCATGCGTTCCGTTTCGGTTGACCGGGTGTAACTGGCAAAATCGTAAACGGGCCGGAGAATCTCTTTGCCTTCCGCGAGTTGATGCAAGTGCTGGCTGAGGAGGTCGGAATCGAGCGAATCAGGATGGTCAAAGTTGGTGCGGGCACGCTCTTCGAAGGGCAAGTGTGAAAGATCGAAGTAATAGGAATCCAAAGAGAAGATTGTGGCGGGAAGGGACGCGGCGAGTCGTCGAGCCACGGTCGTCTTGCCTGAGCCAGAGGGGCCGGCGATGGCGATGAGGTATGGATTTCCAGGCATTTCCCTTGTGTACCTCAGGGGGCTAAAAGCCCCTACTCTCAAGCCAGCTTAATGCAGGCCTGAAGGCCTGCGCCACCCGACAGCTTAAGTTATCGCTGAAGCCCTGCGCGCCAAAACTTAAGCTAAATCGCTGCAACTCCTGCGCTCAGGGCAGGCTGTGCGCCAGCCGATACCAACTTCGCATAACGCTTTAGGACCCGACATCGGCGGCGATCTGCGGGATCAACGATTCGAGCAGTGCGACGAAGTGTCCGCGGACGCGCTCACCGACTTCGAGTACCTCTTTATGATCGAGGGGAGCGCCGAGTCCGGCGGCGAGATTAGTCACGCAAGAGATCGCCAGGACTTTCACTCCCATGTGATGAGCGACGATCGTCTCTGGCACCGTGGACATTCCGACGACGTCGGCACCCATGGTTTGAAAAGCGCGAATCTCCGCAGGCGTTTCATAGCTGGGACCGGAGACTGCGAGATAAACACCTTCGTGCATCTTCACGCCGATGCGCTTCCCTTCCTTCATCGCAAGCTGGCGGTAAGCGGGATGATACGCGCCGGACATATCGAAGAAGCGCAAGCCGAAGCGAGGGTCATTAGGCCCGATGAGAGGATTTGTCCCCAACATATTAATGTGGTCAGTGAGGACGACGAGGCATCCAGCCTCCAACTTCGGGCTGATTCCTCCGGCGGCGTTGGTTAGGATCACGGCGCGCACTCCCATCCGCGCCAACACGCGCATTGGGAATACCACCTGTTCCATCGAATAACCTTCGTAGTAATGCACCCTCCCCTGCATGGCGGCGATGGGAACTCCGCCAACATTGCCGATGACCAACTTGCCTGCGTGTCCTTCAGCGGTGGATTTGGGGAAATTTGGGATGTCGCCGAAGGGGATGCGGACCGCATCGGTTATCGACACCGAATCGCCGAAAGCACCGAGTCCGGAGCCGAGGACGACTGCAACTTTCGGGCGGAGTTTGGTTTTTGAGAGTACGAATTGAGCGGCGTTGTCGGCTGAAGAGTAGGCGTCAGGCACTGCGATTGGTGATTTGTGATTGGCGATTTGTGATTTCAAACCAACATCCCCACTATAGCCGCTGAAATCAGATTCGCCATGGTTCCGGCGAGCATAGCGCGGAAGCCAAGCCGGGCGAGGTCGTCCTTGCGGTTGGGAGCGAGGGCGCCGATGCCGCCGAGTTGAATCCCGATCGAAGAAAAATTTGCAAAGCCGCAGAGCGCGAAGGTGGCGATGGTAAATGTGCGCGGGTCGAGCGCGCCCACGCCAGTTTTCATCGGGCCCAGGTGCGAGAAGGCGACCAGCTCATTGATGACCATTCGTTCTCCCAACAGATTGCCGATCTTAATGCAATCGTGCCAGGGCACACCGATGAGCCAGGCGACCGGCGCGAATACCCACCCGAAGATCTGCTCCATGCTGGATGGGAACCATGCGAACCAGTGATTATGGATGCCGCCGAAGACGCCGTTCAACAGTGCAATCAGCGCGACGAAAGCGATAAGCATGGCACCGACGTTGACGGCGAGATGCAAGCCATCGATGGTTCCCCGCGCGATGGCGCTGAGAATGTTTTTATCGCGGAACTCTTCGACATCTGCCATCTCCACTCGGCTTCCGCTGACGGGCTGCTCCGTTTCCGGAACCAGCATCTTGGCCAGCAAAACCGTGCCGGGCGCGGTCATGATGACGGCGGCAAGGATGTGTTTGGCTTCGACGCCGAATGCGATGTATGCGGCCATGATGCCGCCGGAGACGTGGGCCATGCCGGCAGTCATGATGGTCATCAGTTCCGATTGCGTGAGCTTGGGAAGAAATGGACGGATAGTGAGCGGAGCCTCGGTCTGTCCCATGAAGATGCTGGCAGCAACGTCGAGCGATTCAGCGCCGCTGACGCCCATCACATACGTCATAAACTTCGCCATCTGCTTGATGATGAGCTGCATGATGCCGAGGTAATACATGACGGCGAAAAACGCGGCAATAAAAATGATGGTGGGCAGCACCTGGAAGGCAAAAACGAATCCGACTTTGACCGGCGCGGGAGAATTATCGATAGCGTTGAGGAGTGGGCCTCCGGTGCCGAGGGTGCCGAACATGAACTGCGCGCCAACGCTGGCGTAGGACAAGAGATGGTTCACAGCCGAGCCGGCATGTGCCATTACCCTTTGGCCGTATGTGAACTTCGTGACCAGTATGGCGAAGAGGAATTGCAGTCCAACGCCCCAGGCGACCGTCTTCAGGCGGATGGCCTTGCGGTTAGTGGAAAAGAAATAGCACGCGCCCAGGATTGCCAGAATGCCAAGCAGACCAGTGAATCTCGCCATTTAGTGTCCTCGTGTGGTGGCTGTCAGCTTTCGGCTGTCGGCTTTCAGCTCTATGTCGCCCCTCTGGGGCTTCATCTTTTCCTACAGGCTAGCTATAGAGATTTCGCCCGCTCCGCGGGCTCGCAAGGCGCCTCCGACAACCTGATGTACCAGAGGGCGGTTGATCGCCGGGCGATCGACGGCAATGGTATAGCTGCTCTCCAATATTTCCAGCGCTTGGCTCAGGCGATTGTCGGAATCAGAGACGGCATTGTAGTGAATGGTGCAAAGCGATTCGCCGTTTTTTACTGCGTCGCCGACCTTCTTGTGCAGAATCAAACCTACGGCGTGATCGATCGTGTCTTCCTTCTTGCTGCGTCCGCCGCCGAGGACGAGGCTGGCGATGCCGATCTGCTCGCACTGCATTGCAGTGATGAATCCGTCGGACGAACTCTTGAACTCCGTGGTGTGTGCTGCGTGGGGGAGACGGCTGGGTTTGTCCACGACCGAGATATCGCCGCCGCCTTGCAAGCGCAGTATCTGTTTGAATTTATCCAATGCCTTGCCCGAGGTGAGCATCTCTTCCGCCAGATTGCGACCGGCATCGACGCTGTCGCATTTATCAGTCAGGAAGAACATCCACGCGGAGAGTTCGACCGAGAGTTCACGCAAATCTTTTGAGAGCGGGCCGTCTTCGCCGCGCATGATCTCAATGCATTCCAAAATTTCCAGCGAGTTCCCGACGGTGCGTCCGAGCGGCTGGTCCATGTCCGTGATCAACGCGGCAACGCGTTTGCCCATCTGCTGTCCGGTTTCCACCATCAGCTCGGCGAGATGGACGGCGTCTTCTTTTTTCTTCATGAAGGCACCGGAGCCGGTCTTAACGTCAAGGACAAGCGCGTCGATTCCCTCCGCTAGCTTCTTGCTCATGATGGAAGCGCAAATTAATGCGGGACTTTCGACGGTACCGGTTACGTCGCGCAACGCGTAAAGTTTTTTGTCGGCAGGCGCGATCTCGGCGGTCTGTCCGATGAGCGCGCATCCACAGGACTTCAGAACGCTCATGAAGTTATCGGTCGTGAGATTGACGTTGAATCCGGGGATGGATTCCAGCTTGTCAAGCGTGCCGCCGGTGTGTCCCAGGCCGCGCCCGCTGATCATGGGGACGGTGAGTCCGGCGGCGGCGACGATAGCGGCGAGAATGAATGAGGTCTTGTCGCCGACTCCGCCGGTGGAATGCTTGTCCACTTTCTTGCCGGGAATGGACGAGAGGTCCATGGTGGCACCGGAGTTGAGCATGATCTCGGTGAGAAGGGCGATTTCCGTCCGGGACATGCCCTTCAGCAGGACAGCCATGAGCCATGCGGACATCTGGTAATCAGGGATGGAACCGGCGGTGTATCCGTTGACGAGCGCGGCAATTTCCTCGCGCGTGTGCTCGGCGCCGTCGCGTTTTTTGCGGATGAGATCTACAGGACGCATGTATGCGGAAAAAAGAGAGTAGCAGAGCGAGTGGTTAGTGGCTAGTGGATTGTGGGGATTCGGCGCGGTTAGAGGCTGAAGCTGTCGGGGAGGAGTTCGGTGATGGTGGATTGCTTTATCCCATCCGTGCCTTGGTAGTAGACGGTAATGTCTTTTCCGAACTCGGCGATGACTTGGCGGCACGCGCCGCAGGGCGAGCAAGGCACGTTTTGCGCGTTCACAACGGCAATCGCTTGGAGCACGATCTTTCCTTGCGGAACAACGCTGGAGGCGGCGACTGCAGCAAAGATGGCGTTGCGTTCTGCGCAGATGGTGAGACCATAGGATGCGTTCTCCACGTTGCAGCCGCTGAAGATCTTGCCGTCGGCAGTCAAAAGTGCCGCGCCGACATAGAAGTTGGAATAGGGCGCGTGGGCGTGTTTTGCCGCTTCGTGCGCGGCGGCGATGAGTTGGTCGCGGACTGTGGATGAAATTGCCATAGATTTCGTTTTGACCTGGTCAAGGGCGAATAGTATAAACCAGCGCTGATGGAAGAAGAGCCCAAATCCGCAGTACCAGAAACCCCAAAGAAAGTCCTGCGCGGCGAAGATGTGACTGCGTACTTGTTCGCCGGCACAGGTCTAGCTGTCGTGGTCGGGTGCGGCATCTTGAACATATTGGCAGCCATGGGTGGGTGGAATCCGTTTCATTGGCAAAGCCGCTTTTGGACAGGCGTGCTGCTGATCGCTGCTCCCGCTCCGTTGACGATCATGGCGACGCTTCCGGCCGAGGTGCGTAAGAAAATCCCTGAGCAAGCTGTCGTGCTAAGTGTATTGGCTTTATGGATAGCGTTCTTCTGGGCTGCGTGCGGGGGCAGATAAACGCCGGTTGAAAATTAGTGATCCCCTGTCTCTTGCATTTCGCAAGTCAACTCCACAACATCTGGATATGAATCTTGAATCTCAAGGCCGCTAGCATGGGACTTCGATCCCACGGGTTCGAGGAAGCATGTTCTGTTCGGCACAAGGAAGGAAGAAATCGGAGTGCCGTCCCTGAAGGGACTCGGTCATTTTGTGCATGCTACCCAGGACTCACGTCCTCCACCCCAACACGCTACGCGCGTTGGGGGCCCCGGGTCCTGAGCTAAATAATTGCGTCCTTCGGACTCTGGGTTCCGACGTTCCGCAGCAGAGCTGCTTCCCGCTCGCGCTCGGCTCCGATGCTGCCGTCGTGTCCCACCCTGTCGCTCCAAAAATCGGAGCGACAAGAGTGGGGCAACCTCATTTCAATTGTTGCTCGCCTAGAGTTTTGTGCATCCGCTCTTCGCCGATGGCATCTAGTGGGTCATGGAATTTCGACAGCTTGGTCATTCTGGATTAAAGGTTCCTGTTCTCAGCTTCGGCACTGGCACTTTTGGTGGACGAGGCGAATTCTTTTCAGCCTGGGGCGCCAGCGATGTCGCTGAAGCGACCCGTCTGGTGGACATTTGTCTTGAAGTCGGGGTCAATTTCTTTGACACCGCTGACGTCTATTCGCAAGGGGCGTCGGAGGAGATTCTGGGCAAGGCCATCGCCGGCCGTCGTGGCTCCGTGCTGATTTCCACGAAGGCGACTTTTCCCATGGGTCAAGGTCCGAACGATCTCGGTTCCTCGCGCTACCATCTCATTCAGGCTTGCGAAGCGAGCCTACGCCGTCTTCAAACCGACTACATCGACATCTATCATCTGCACGGCTTTGACCAGCTCACACCTGTGGAAGAAACACTGAAGACTCTCGACACTCTGGTCCAGAGCGGCAAAGTGCGTTACATTGCGTGTTCCAATTTCTCCGGCTGGCACCTGATGAAGTCGCTCGCCGTCTCCGAGAGATATGGATGGGCGCGATATGTCGCCCACCAGGCGTACTACTCCCTCATTGGGCGGGAGTTTGAATGGGAACTGATGCCGCTCGGCATTGATCAGAAGGTCGGCACCATCGTGTGGAGCCCCTTGGGATGGGGCCGGCTGACGGGCAAGATCGGCCGCAATCGGCCTATACCTGAAGTCAGCAGACTCCACAAGACCTCCGAACAAGGCCCTCCGGTTGAAGATGAATATCTCTACAGGGTTGTTGATGCGCTGGAGGAGGTTGCGCGCGAAACAGGCAAGACGGTCGCGCAAGTTGCGCTGAATTGGCTTCTGCAGCGGCCGACGGTGTCCAACGTCATTATCGGCGCCCGCAATGAAGAGCAGTTACGTCAGAATCTAGCCGCTGTGGGATGGAACTTAATGCAGACGCAGGTGGAGCGATTGGATGCCGCGAGCGAGCGAGAGCCCATATATCCATACTGGCATCAACGGCAATTCCCCGAACGTAATCCCCCGCCGGTGGCGGCTCCACTTAGGAAAGCGCCAAGTCGGTAAGGCAGCATTTAGCATTTTAGCTATCAGCCGTGGACTAGGGGTGCTCTGCGGTGCGGTGTCGCGCCGCTGGCGCTCGATTTCTCGTTTTACTTTACCCACCGCTTGCGCGGTGGGCTAGTCACTTTCGCCGCTACGCGGCTTCGTTCGCTTACCCGACATTTATTTATCTTTGGCGGGGCCTGTGGGACTCGAACCTACAACCCAGCGATTATTAGCCGCTTGGGCGTTAATATGAGGGCTCCGCAGCAAGCTGCTTCGCCCTCGCGCTCTGCTCGCGATGTTCGGCGCTCGCTCCGCGCTCACCCGCCATTTTTAATCTTTGGTGGGGCCTGTAGGACTCGAACCTACAACCCAGCGATTATGAGCCGCTTGCTCTGACCATTGAGCTAAGGCCCCACATCATCTAATGTAGCCAAATTCTGGAGCAGCGGCAAATCAGCTCGTCTTCAGGCGGCAGCTCTGGTTTGAGGGTAAAATTGAGGCTTCTGGAAGAGCGACGCATCTAAGAAAAGACCCTTAGGGGTCTGTGAAGTTGGACGTGCTATGAAGGCAAAGTCAACAACCCCGGTCTTAGACGCGGAACTCGGGCGCGAGCGCGGTAACGGCTTGGACCGCGGAGCGAAGTTCAGCCAGGTCCGCAGGACCACACAGGCGCTCTGTTCAGAGCTCACTGCCGAAGACTGTATGGTCCAGGCTATGGCCGATGCCAGCCCGGTCAAATGGCACCTGGCGCATACCACCTGGTTTTTTGAAACGTTCATCCTCACGCCACACCTCGATGGCTATCGCCCACTGAATCCTGAGTATCGCAACCTTTTTAATTCCTATTACAACGCTGTTGGTGACCGTCCTTTGCGGGACAAGCGCGGAGTGTTTTCGCGTCCCAGTTTGGATGAGGTCTATGCGTTTCGTCGCCATGTCGATGACGCGATGCTGAAGTTGTTACAGGGCGAGCCCTCGGAGAAACTTGCCGAACTCGTAACACTTGGATTGCAGCATGAGCAACAACATCAAGAGCTGATCGTTACTGACATGAAAAACGGGCTGTGGTCGAATTCGCTGCGTCCGGCGTTCTGCGAAGGACAGTCCACAGCGCGATCCGAATCTGCAAATCAAAAGGTATCGAGATTGCAGTGGCATGGCTATCCCGCAGGAACTTTTGA
>JAOAPH010000149.1 GCA_025462835.1 Candidatus Angelobacter sp.
CCCCAGCCACTTCAAGTCTCTGATGAGCTGGTCTTCATACCGCGCCTCACTGCGCTCCACATCCGTGTCTTCACTGCGCAGGATGTTGGTCCCGCCATGTTGTCGGGCAAAAAGCCAGTTAAAGAGAGCGGTGCGCGCATTGCCAACGTGCAATTGACCAGTCGGCGACGGCGCAAATCGGACACGAACTTTAGGGGAATCAGCCACGCAACGATGTTAGCAGAGAAGCCAAATCTCTTTAACCACAGAGAGCACGGAGAACACAGAGGGGAAACCTTGATTCGGAGATTGTTAAGTCCTTTCTCCAATAATCCGTGTTTTGACTTTGACCTGCCTCCGTGATCTCTGTGTTCTCCGTGGTGAAAACGCTTTGAGTGTTTTTTGCACTCTGCCGCGCAATCCTTTCTAAGTAGATCCCCTCATCTGATACTCCCCGTGCTACGACAAACCTCTGATTCCAATGACTACTCTGCTCGGCTACGGTAAGAACAGAACGCGGAAGCAAAATTGCTCTACGGGATTCAACCCCAGGAAATCCAAGTAAGGAGTCCACACCCATGCGTTTGCCGTCACTCTCAAAAAAGGCAAAAGCCATTGGCACCATTGGTGCCGTTGTGGCTGTGTCGTTGATCTGGAGAAAGTTAGGAATGCCAGATAGAAGCGGCGACTCAGTCATCATGGCGGAGGAGTTAAAGAAAGTCCTCCTCTACGCAGTGCCGTCCGTTGCGGCTTCCCATTACCTCGCGGACAAGATCGACTCCGGCATTTACCGCTGGTTAGACGACGGCGGCCACGCCTTGCCGGGCGACTGAAAAGCACCTCTGACTAACTTGTATCGCAATGCACTCATAGAAGAAGCCGCCCCTCAGGCGGCTTCGGATTTTTTCACGACACCTGCAACTTCTTCGGCCCAAACTTCTGCGCGTAGTCTTCGTACCCCTTGCGGCCCATTAGTCCGTTGGTGATCTTCTTCGCCAGCTCCACCCCGGGCTGGTCAAATGCGTTGATCCCGTAGAGTTCGCCGCAGAATGCCGTTTGGAATTCCAGCAGTTGAAAGAACGCGCCAATGTAGTACTCATCCACTCTTGGCAGCATCCACCGGCAATTGGGACGCCCCGCCTCCGTCAGCGCCGCCTCCGTTGCCATCCGCTCCGCATGAAACAAAGACGACAACTTCTTCCCTGCAAGATATGCGCAGGAGTCGTACTGCAAAAATTGCTTTGTTTCCGGGATCTTCAAATCTGTTCGCGGCTTCTCCACAGCCCAGAAGGTGAACATCTTGTCGTTCGGGCCTTCCACATAGAGCTGCACTTGCGAATGTTGGTCGGTGACACCCAGCGCCGGCACCGGCGTCTGCCCTGTATGGACGACTTCGCCCTTGCGATTGATCCGCTTGCCCAAACTTTCCGCCCACAATTGCCGATACCAGAATGCCGGTCCCCACAGATACGCCGAGTAGGCAAACACGATCTCGATCGTCTTCCCTCGCTTCGTGTCCAGCGCATGGTGCACTAGCGCCGACTGCATCGCTGGATTCGTCTCTAGTGTCCGCGACCACGACGCAGTATTCGCGTCATGCGCGCCATGCAGGAGTTTCTTGATGTCCAGTCCGCACAGCGCTGCCGGCAGAAGTCCCACGGGAGAAAGTACGCTGAAGCGTCCCCCGACATCCGCTGGAATAAAAAACGTCTTGTACTTCTCTGCTTTGGCTATTTCCAGCAAATCGCCTTTACGTTCGTCGGTCACCGCAACGATCCGCTGCGCCGCTTTCTTCCCTCCTACGGCTTTCACCAGCCATTCATGCACGATCATGAAGGTTGAAAGCGTCTCCGCCGTTCCTCCTGACTTCGCGATCACACACACCGCCGTGCGCTTCGCATTAAGGTTTTCGAGGAAGGCCGAGACAAACCCCGGATCAATGTTGTCCATCACGTACAGCCGCGGACATCTCTTCTGATCCACCTGCACGGGATGCGGCCCCCGGATCGCCATGTCCAACGCAGACGGGCCCAACGCCGACCCACCGATACCCAGCAGCAGCACTGATTCCACGTCACCACGTAAGTCGGAGGCAAACTTGTCCACGGATTTCGCCGTGTTCTGGTCCAGGGGCAGATTGGGAAATCCCACTTCGCCCGAATCCACGCGCGCCCGAAAGCCAATCAGTGCGTCCAGAGCTGCTTTTGTGTCTAACTCCGCAGCATCAAGCCCATGCTCGCCGACCGCGCTCTTAAGTACATTTTGTGCGTTGAAGCGTATGGGGAGGTTCATCGGAGTGCTCCGGGTTCCTTGTAGAACGATAGATGGATAACCGGAGGCTAAAGCTGTATCACTCCGGCCCAGAGACGGCATGAATGGAAATCATTGAGTGGGAAAGAAGCGAATTGGGGAGGGGGAGTGCTTCGATTAGTGTTTGCGACAGAAATATGGCGTCGCCTTACGTCTCTTGACTAGGCCCTCTTCTTAGCCTTTATGTCTGCTACACGGATGGTGATCCGCTTACCAAGCAACTTGGCGGCGCGGGTCATCGTATGCAGCGAGACGGAGACGTTCTCTGGATCCAGTAGCCGATCCAGTTGCGATCGGCTCGTTTGTAGCTGTTTCGCCATCGCTTGCTTCGTCTTTTGCTGCTTCTGCATGGCTTGTTCGAGCTGCCAAGCCAGCACTCGCTTGATAGCAACAGCCTCTACTTCTTCACGGATTCCCTCTTGCTCAAGAAAGCTGTCGAACGTAGAACCACTGTGGCTTCTCACTTTTTCACTTCGCTTCACCATCATCTCAGTCCTTTTTGATGCTTGCTCTTGTTGCTCATGGCTAATTCCAAATCCTCGTCTGGCGTGGTCCGGGTCTTCTTTATGAATCCATGCAGCAGGATCATCCGGCTGTTTTTATCAATATAGAACAAGATCCGTGCAATTCGGTTCTGGGTCAGGTTTGTGCGGACTTCATAGACGCCGCCACCCAATGGTCGGCAAACGGGCATGCCGATAGGCCAACCGAACTCTACGGTTTTGATATCTTCCCCAATACGCTTCCGGTCTTCCGCAAAAGGCAAACTTTTTAGCCAATCGCGAACTGGCTCACCACCAGCTTCGGTTCGGAAGAAGATTGCTGGAACGCGTTTCCCGTCGGTTTTCAAATTTCGGTTTAGCTGGATCTCTTACCCACCTGATCGGCAAGTGTACCACATACGGTACATGAAATTGAAGGAAATCTCTGTCCTATGGAATGTATCGCAGCTAGGATTCCACCGCGTTTATCAGCTCTGCCTCAGATACGTCCTTGTCATCCGGTCATGCCAGCCCAGATTGTCCTCGTCCACCATCGCCCAGGCAAAGCCCAGTCCGAGTGAGACGCAGCACAGCATCATCGCCCATGCGCGCGAGGCACGCGTTTTGCGCAACGGCACACAACCTTCAAAGCTGCTGAGTTCCAATTGCGCCATCATCATTCCCGGAGTGATCCCGGCAAAGACAAGGAAAACGTAGTGATAGATGGCCCACAAACCGGCGGGCAGAAATACCGCAGCGGCCATCGCTTCTCTTCCTTGCGGAACGAACTTGGCCACGCTCAGCACGATCATGCTGAACAGCGCCGCCGCCGTCAGCACCAGCACGCCATCCATTACGCTGGACAGCACTCGCGGGGCCAGCGGCGCCACTTGCAGTGGCAATTCCATTGCTAGCTCCGCCTCCTCATAATCTCTCACCCAGTCTGGCACCTCTTGATCTTCATCCAACCGGATCGTGGCCAGTGGTGGCGGCGAGGCTTCCACTGTCGGTTCCGGCACATCCAGGATTCGGGGCTGCGTGATGGATTCCGCAAGCTCTTCGGCGAACAGGCTCATCACTGTGGCCGCGCGCGGAAACTCGATCAGATTGTCTGAGCTGGGATCATCCAGTGCCGGAGCTGCCTTCTTGCTGCTCCTCATTGCGATGCGTTCATACATCCGCGGTGGTTCGGCTTGCGATTGAGCTTCAGCTTCGGTCTCCCGCAAATACTGGGGCTCTTCTACTTCCTCGACTGATTCAAAATCGATCTCGTGGACGCGCTCTGCCATCTCCGTTTCCTCTACCTCGGTCAAAACACAAGTCATAGAAGAAAGACTCGCAGCCGGTTCCACTTCATCCATCACCGCCGTTTCGAATCCCAGGCTCAACGACGCCTCCGGATCGAAGCGTCTCCTGCGACGCGCCCGATGCGCCTGCACTCGTGACGCAACTTCATCACGCCACACGGAGCTCTCCTGCGGATGCAACTCCCGCTCCGGCAATTCCGCCGTGGCGATCTGTGACATCGTGATTCTTTGCGAAACGTATTGCACTGGCGAGGAGGGGGCCGTCGAAAATTCTTTGCGGTTCAAAAAACCGAGATCGAAACTTTCCGTTCCATCACGGACAGGTATCCGCCCACCGACAGAGATGCCAGTGTTTGACGGGGCCGGAGCGCACATGCAGCTATCGCCGCAACGTGGACAAGGCATACGGGTTTTGGAGTGCACAGAGCAGCGGAACCGGATCAGGATCGCATCACATTAAGTTTTGCGTTGCTGGCACGCAACATGCTAACTTCGTGCCTTCCTCATGTCAGACCGCATTAGAAGAGTTATCACGACAGCTTTCGTTTGTCATCTCCTTCTTTCATGTTTGATGTTGACCAGCCAGTTGCTGCCAGCGCAGGATTCTCCAACCACAAGATCCGCACCACAGGAGCCGCAAAAAACTGAGCCTTCCGTCTTCGACGTCGTGGGTGACCAGGGTGAGCCCGTCACCATCACCGCTCGCGAGCAGGAAAAAGACAAAGACATCTATCATCTTCGCGGCGACGTCCAGATCGAATACAGCGATTACAATCTCCACGCCGATGATGTCATCTACAACTCAGCAACCGGCGATGTCACTGCCACCGGTCACGTCACTCTGGACGGCGGCCTGCGCGACGAGCATCTCGAAGCCACCCGCGCCGAGTACAACATCCGTACTTCGGTTGGGAAGTTTGAAAACGTCGTCGCCACTACCGGGATGCGCTTCAAGGGACGAAACATCACCCTGACTAACGCCGAGCCCTTTTCATTCACCGGGAAGGTGGTGGAGATGACGGGCCGCGACCATTTCATCATTCACAACGGCGCCGTCACCTCCTGCGCTCTCCCCGATCCCAAGTGGACATTCAAGACTGAACGCGCGGAAGTCGATCTCGGCGGCAGCGCCCGTCTTCATCACAGCACCCTTCGCATCAAGGACATCCCCGTAATTTATTTTCCCTACGCTGCACATCCCACAACAGCATTCGGACGGCAGAGCGGGTTCCTGGTGCCGGTGGTCGGCGTCTCCTCGAAAAAAGGAACCATCCTCGGCGACTCCTTCTATTGGGCCATCAATCGCAGCATGGATGCCACCATTGGCGCCGCCTACTTCTCTTCACGCGGATGGGAGCAGACCGGTAGTTTCCGCGCGAAGCCGAGCCAGAAATCGAATGTGGTCTTTAACTATTTCGGCGTGATCGACCGCGAAAATCAGGGCGGAGAAGAAGCCAAGCTCAACGCCGATACCATTTTTGCTCATCAGATCCGCGGTGTCGCCTCCATCGACTATCTGAGCTCATACATCTTCCGGCAGGCATTTACTGAGAACTTTTCCCAGGCAGTGAACTCTGAGGTGCAGTCAACCGCGTTCTTGTCAAAAGCCTATCGCGGTTATTTCTTCAACACCGAAGCTTCCCGTTACCAGAACTTTCAAAGCACAACTCCGGGGGACGTTATTCTCATTCTGCACGTCCCTGGTATTGGAACTTCGAGCGTCGATCGTCCGCTACTTAAAAGCCCCCTCTACTGGTCATATGACGCCGCGGCAGAAGGCGTCTCCCGCCGCGAGCCCGGCTTCAAGACGGATAGTCTCGTCTCTCGGTTTGACTTGCACCCGCGCGCTTCTATTCCCATCTTGTTTCAGGGTTGGACGTTGCGTCCGGAGCTTAGCCTGCGCAATACCTATTATTCGCAGCGCCAGGCAGGGCCCAACGGTCCGGTCTTAGACCAGAGCCTCAATCGCCGATCGATTGAAGCAGGCGTCGAGTTGCTCGCACCCACGCTGAGCCGCATCTTCGATAAGCCGCTATTCGATCACAAGTTCAAGCACACCATTGAGCCACGCGTATTCTATCGTCGCGTCAATGGAGTCTCCGGATTCCAGAACATCATCCGCTTTGACGAACGCGACATTCTCAGCGACACCAATGAGATTGAATATTCGCTGGTTCAGCGGGTCTTCATCAAGAGGATGAACAAAGATTGCGATCAGAACGCTGAAAATGCTGCCAAACCATGCAACACCCAGGCGCGAGAACTCTTCAACTGGGAAATTACGCAGCGCTATTACTTCGATCCTACCTTCGGCGGCGCCTTAGTTCCCGGCCAGAGGAACGTACTTACCGCTACAGAGGACCTCACTGGCATTGCCTTCCTTTTCGGCCCTCGCCGATTCTCGCCCATCATCTCCAAGATCCGCGCTCAGGCTACATCAAAAGTCGAGGGCTCCTGGCAGCTTGATTATGACACCGTGAGGGGAGGCATCAACGGCAGCACCGCGTTTGCGAATTACCGCATTGGCGACTACTTCCTTGGCGGTGGTCACGCATTCATGTTCGTACCTCCAACTGTCCCATCGCCTGGCAATCCTCCTGGGCCAGACCGATTCAATCAATTCCGCGCGATGTTGGGGTATGGCGGACCCGCCAAGCTTGGCTTGAGCAGCGCCGCCGCTATCGGCTTCGACGTAAACCTTCGTTTCCTGCAATACGGCTCATTGCAGACTTCATACAATTGGGACTGCTGTGGTATCAACATCGAATATCGCCGTTACTCCTTGGGCTCAATACGGAATGAGAACCAATTCCGCTTCGCTTTCACGTTGGCGAACATCGGCACCTTCGGCAATCTCCGCCGACAAGAGCAGATCTACTAGCTGTTCGCTCACCAATGCGCAACGCTGCAAGCATTTGCATTGGTGAAGCAATTGTTTGCTCAGTTGTAAACTCACACACCAGCACCCATCAATCTAATCAGTAACTTATCGGTTGCCAAAAAAGGAACCGAACTTGCTTACAGTTAATTGAGTAGTACCCTGCGTGAGGGCAAATGGGAACAACTGGGGCGATTGAACGGCAACGAATCAGAGCTCACACTGCCCGGCTGAGACCTTCCTCTCTTACAACCGGCGAGCTGACAAGCGACCCCCTCTTCAAGCCGGGGAACATCGTCCACTGCATGTCTGTAAAGTGCCCCTGCGGTAATTGGGTTTTTATCGGCATCGCCGGCCATCTTCGCCGCGCTGGCGACGTCCGCTCTTGGGACAACCTGAAGTGCCCCACCTGTACAGATAGCTTCTCCGCGAACTACGAATCGCTTGAACTGGTAGCAGTACCCTTCTTGATCTTCGAATTGGGATATTGCACTCCAGAAACCCTCTAAAATCCTCGTTTTCTCCCCTGTTCGCGTACTCCACGCCTGCTATGTGCGTGAGATAATTGTTGTTTGCAACTGTGCTGGAAGATGAGGTATTTACAAGTGTCTTTTTCTAAGTCGGCCTGGCTCCAACGCTCGGCTTTTGTGCTCTTGCTGGCATTAGGATGTTCCGCCCAGGCTCCTTCCCCCGCCTCGAAAACCACCCGTCGCATTACCAACCAGATTCGCACTCAATTTAATGTGCCACCCACCGTCGAGATGACACTTGGCGATCGCAAGCCCAGCGAATTGGCCGGCTTTGACACTCTTCCTGTCACCCTTCAGGACGCCACGCGCAAAAAGACCGTCGATTTCCTCATTTCCAAGGACGAGAAGACACTCGCTCGACTCGACAAGGTTGACATCAGTTCCGATCCCACCAGCAAGATCGACCTCACCGGACGTCCTGTTCGCGGCAATAAGGACGCCAAGGTCACCATCATCAATTACGACGACTTCCAGTGCCCTTTCTGCTCGCGCATGCATGAGAGTCTTGCCAAGGATGTGCTCAAGACTTATGGCGACCGTGTCAAGATCATTTACAAGGATTACCCGTTATTCACTATCCATCCCTGGGCAGATCATGCCGCAGTGAATGCCAACTGTCTTAATCAGCAGAATGGCCAGGCCTATTGGGATTTCGCCGATTACGTCCATTCCAATCAGCGTGAGATCTCCGGTGATAAACGGCCGATCCTCGAACAGACCACTGAATTGGACCGCATGGCGCTCGAGCAGGGGAAGAAGAACGGTCTGGACGCAACCAAGTTGCAGGCTTGCATCAAGGCTCAGGACGACACCGCTGTGAAAGCATCGTCGAAAGAGGGTGACGAGGTTGGCGTTGATTCCACTCCAACCCTCTTCGTTGATGGTGAAAAGATCTCCGGCGCTGTTCCCCTCGATGTCTTGGCGCAGATCATCGACCGCGCACTGCGGGCCGCAGGTCAGCCCGTGCCGGCAAAGGCGCCCGTAAACGCCGAAGCCGTGCCCCCGGCAACAAACAACCCCGCTGATCCGGTTCCAGACTCCAAGAAAGACAAAAAGTAGCTGGGATTTCCGGCGTTGCTGCCGCTTGCGCTTTATTTCTGTAAAATACAGTCACACTGAATACAGGTACTTCCCGGCCTTATTGCGCTGGTGGTTTATGCTCGGAGCTTCAGGAGGAAATTTGTATAACAACCGTTCGTTTGCGCGTGTCTCTTTTGGCAATCTGCTTTTCTTTCCGCTGCTGCTCCTCCTCGCCGTGGCTGGATGCGACAACAAGGAAAGCAGTGGCGACGCTCTTGCCCGCGTGAATGGCGAAAAGATTTTGCGCTCTGAAGTGGACAAGCATTATCAGAACCAGACCACCGGCTCACCGCAGCAGCCCGTCGGCGAACAAGCCACCAGCCTTCGCCTCAGCGTCCTCAAAGAACTCATCGACAATGAGATCATGATGCAGCGCGCCCGCAAATTGGGCCTGCTCGCCACTGACGAAGAAGTCGACGCAAAGTTCGCCGAGTTCAAGGCCCCTTACACGCAGGAGCAATTCGATAAGCGCCTCAAGGAAATGAACATCACGGTCGACGATTTCAAACGCGACCTCCGCCGCAGCCTCACCGTGGAAAAGGTCTTCAATAAAGAAGTCACTTCGAAGATCAACGTCACTGACTCCGACATCACCACCTACTACAACGAGCACAAGGCGGAATTCAATCTCATCGAACCGCAGTATCATCTGGCGCAGATTGTCGTCACCACCGCGCCCAATCCGCAAGTCAACAACCTGAAGGGCGACAAGGCCCAGAGCGAACCCGACGCCAAGAAGAAGATCCAGATGCTGATGAACCGCATCGAAAGTGGCGAAGACTTTTCATCGGTCGCAATGAATTATTCCGAGCAGCCGAATACCTCCGGGAACGGCGGCGACATGGGATTCATTCCCGAATCCTCGCTTAAGGCTGACATGGAAGCGATGAAGGCCATCTCCAAGCTCAAGATCGGTCAGAACACTGATCCCATTCCCGCCTACGGTGACGGCCACAAACTGGTTGGCTATCGCATCGTGAAGCTCATCGCCCGCGAGCCCGCCGGACAACGCGAACTCGCCGACCCCCGCGTGCAGGCAGCCATCCGCCAGCAATTGCGGGACCGCCGCGAGCAACTACTTCGCGCGGCTTATTACGAAGTCGTCCGCAACGAAGCCAAAGTGGAAAATTATTTCGCCGATGAGTTGCTTAAAAGCGCCGGCGCCGCGAAGAAGTAGATTCTCTGTACGAAATAAAATGGCCGCAGGCATTTTCGCCCGCGGCCTTATTTTTTTCGCGACTCAATTTCTACAACGAAGCTCCTTACACAGCGGGTGCCCCACTCTGAGAGCAGCGAAGGGTGGGGAAGTGCTGTGTTGCCGGGGTGCCCCACGTTCGCGAAGCTAACGTGGGGATCTTCGCCGCATACCACGGGAACACGGAGACTACTCAACAACAGCCAGCGCATCCCCGGCATTCACCGTGGCGCCTACGGCAGCCATGATCTTCTTTACTACGCCTTTTTTTGGCGACTTCAATTCGTTCTGCATCTTCATCGCTTCGATCACGATGACGCCCTGACCCGCTTCCACCGGCGTTCCTTCAGGAGAAATGATGCGCACCACCTTGCCGGGCATTGGCGCAGTGATCTTCTTCGGACCCTCCGAGGCGCCCGCCTTTGCGCGCCGCGCTTTCAATGACCGCGGATCCCGGACATCGGCCGTAAACCGCTCTTCACCGACGATCACCTGCAGCTCCGCGCCGGAGAGATCGCGTTTCACTTCATATGATTGGTTTCCCACCAGCATGGAAATGATCTCGCGCTCAGGATTCTGCGCGTCGAAGCCGCCCTTTACCTCTTCACCATTCACGCGACACCGCAGCACGCCGTCTTTCGAGCGCGACAACTCCACGCTGTACGACTGTGCAGCGCCGTCTTTCGCGGTAATAGTGATTTCGTAGGTCATCTACTCCCGCAATCCCTCTCTTCGCGCCACGCTCTTCCAAGCAACATTCTCTTCGGCTACGCCATTTCGCTTTCCATTGGCCACTCCGTTGTTTGCACCGGCATTCGAGCCGCCCCCGTTTGCACCATTGTTCATGGCAAACAAAGCAGCTCCGATCGCCGCCACCCGCGCGGCCTCGTTCGAAGATTTCTGCGTGACTACGTCAGCGGCGAGCAGCCGTTCCAGATATCCCGTGTCGATCCGCGCTTCAGCGAAATCTTGGTCGCGCAAGATCTTTCTGAATAGTGGTAAGTTGGTCTTGATTCCCGCGACAAAATATTCATCCAGCGCCCGCAGCATCCGCGCAATCGCCATCCGCCTTGTCGGTGCATACGCGATCAGCTTGGACAGCATCGGATCGTAATCCAACGGCACATTCCAGCCTTCATAGACACCGCTGTCTTCACGGATTCCCGGCCCCGATGGCGACATCAGCCGCGTGATCTTTCCCGGTGACGGAAAGAAGCTGTTGTCTGGATCTTCCGCATAGATCCGGCATTCGATCGCGTGCCCGCGCAGCTTCACCTCGTCTTGCTTGAACGGCAGCTTCTTGCCCGCAGCTACTTCGATCTGCAGATGCACCAGGTCGAGTCCCGTGACCAGTTCCGTCACCGGATGCTCCACCTGCAGCCGCGTATTCATCTCCAGGAAGTAAAAATTCTTCTGTGCATCCACCAGGAACTCGACCGTTCCCGCGTTCGTGTATCCTGCAGATTTCGCTACCCGCACCGCGGTCTCGCCCATGCGCCGCCGCATCTCTTCATCCACTATTGCGGATGGCGCTTCCTCGATCACCTTCTGGTGCCGACGCTGCACCGAGCACTCGCGCTCTCCGAGATACACCACATTGCCGTGCTCATCGCCGAAAACTTGGACTTCAATATGCCGCGGCTGCTGGATGTATTTTTCGATATAGACTTCGTCGCTGTTGAATGCCCGCGCCGCTTCGCTGCTCGCTCCTTCATACGCCGAGCGCAGATCTTTCGCGGATTGCACCAGCCGCATGCCTTTGCCGCCGCCGCCGGCAGCCGCCTTTAGCATTACCGGATAGCCAACTTTTTCCGCGACCCCGGCCGCTTCATCCAACGTCAGCCCTTTCGAACTCCCCGGGACGAACGGCACTCCCGCCGCTTCCATCGCGCGACGCGCGCTCGTCTTCGATCCCATGATGTTCATGGCTGCGGCCGTGGGCCCGATGAACTTCACTCCAGCCTTCGCGCACGCTTCCGCGAACCCGGCGTTCTCTGAAAGAAATCCATATCCCGGATGGATCGCGTCTGCCTTCGCCCTTTTGGCGACTGCTAATATCTTGTCGATATTGAGATATGACTCTCTTGCCGCCGCCGGGCCGATCGCGTACGCTTCATCCGCTTTGCGGACGTGCAGAGCGTTGCGATCAACCTCGGAGTACACCGCAACCGAGTCGATGCCCAGCTCGCGGCAAGCCCGGATGACGCGCACCGCGATCTCTCCGCGATTGGCAATCAATATCTTCTTGAACGTGGCCATGGTTGTGAATCCATCATTCTAAACGACCGCATAAAAAAAGCCCCTTTGCGTGAAAAGGGGCTTTCTGACTACTGACTACTAACTACTGACTACTCTTTGTTGGGCTGATCCAGCACGATTCCGTGTTGTTCGTTCGCCTTCTCAGCTTTCATCTTCTTTGTGGCCATGGTTTTTTCTACCATCTCATCGGCCAGTTTGATGTCAGCAGCGCGGCCTTCCGGATCGCCGCAATGCAGATCGGCACGTTCGCGATAGAGCAGGTTCAGGTAGGCCATCGCGTCGTCATAGTCCTTGCGAAGGGTAATGGCTTTTTCCAGCATCTGAACGCCCTCGTCCACGTTTGCCTGGTTCTTCGCTTTCAGGTCTTCGCAGACTTTTTTGTCTTTGATCGGATCCTCTGTTTTGAGTCCCAGCTTTTGCCGGGCTTCCATGCGCGGCACGTAGCTTTGCGTCCAATCGATGACGGCGACCGAGTAGTAGTTCTCCGGATCATTGGGATCGAGCGCAATGGCTTTCTTGTCGAAAGTCTTGGCATCGTCGAACTTCTTCATATTGAAATAGAGCGAGGCCAGTCCTTTTGTGCTGAGCACCTGTGTCGCTTTGGGCGCATCAGTATCCAGGACTTTTTTATACTGGTCGATCGCGCAATCCGCCATGCGGACGTTCTCCGGATTGTCGCCTCCGGGAACGTATTGGGCCACACACGCCGTCGCCAGGTACAGCTTGGCGACATCCAAGCCCGGATCCAACTCAATCGCGGTTTTGAACTTTTCAATGGCGGTTTCAAACTTGCTTGCTTTATATGCTTGGACGCCCTTGTTCAATTGGTCGCGGGCCCTCAGCTTGGTGCATCCGGAAGTGGCCAGCAGGATTGCCATCGCTGCAATGCTGATGCTGATTTTCCCGATGATATTCTGCCTTGATTTCATGCGGCTTTTAATCTCCTTGCCGGAACTTCTAGGTGGGAATCGCGGCCCGCTACTATGCGGGCGGGTCTCTGAACTTTCGGTGCGGACTCTGATCTAGTACTCAAAGTCCGCGCCGTTAAACTCTGCCTGCCTACTGGCCAGCTTCGACCTTTGCGGTGATCAATCCGATCTTCATGCTCAGATCGGCTGAGTGGGCAATATCAATGACCTGCGCGACATCTGAAAAACTCAGCTTGTCATCGCCTTTCACGAAAAGCACCTTTTCCGCGCGTGTCTTATAGATGTCCGTTAGCCTGCCTTCCAGGTTTTCCCAAGTCACATCGTCCTGATTGATCTTGAGTGCCGGACGATTACCTGGTTGGGCGATGACCTGCACCACTACCGTGCGGTCGGTGTCCGGTTGTTCCTTTTTGTCCTTCGGCGGCTGCGGTACCAGCGCGTCAAGGCCTTTGGGCGTAAGCGGGGTGATCACCATGAAGATGATCAGCAGCACCAGCAAAACGTCGACCAACGGAGTTACGTTGATGTCCGCCTTCTGGTGTCCCGCGCCACCGATTGCCATTCCCATAACTGATTCTCCTCAACTATTTCGATTGCTAACCACCGCTGGCTATTTGCCCGGAGCGGCGGGCGGCGGCGGTGTGGCGCCTTGTTGTCCCGGTTTCTGGATCTGCTCCGTCAGTAATCCCACTTGGTCAACCCCCGCGGCACGAACGTCGTCCACAACTTCAACCACCTTGCCGTACTTAGCTCGTGCATCCGCTCTGATGTAGATCTTCTTGTCCTGACGGTTGCTGAGCTTGTCCTGCACTTTGGTTGTGAGTTCAGCAGGAGAGTTGACCTTCTCGGTATCGAAGTAAACCTGCCCGTCCCGTTCCACTGCGATCAGGACAGCATCTTCCTTGTCGGCATCTTCCATAGCGATTGGATTTTTGGTTTTCGCCATCTCAATGTTCACACCCTTCTGCAACATAGGCGTGATTACCATGAAGATGATCAACAACACCAACATCACGTCCACCATGGGCGTGACGTTGATGTCCGAGTTGTAGCTGCCGAGCCTCGTTGCCATTGCCATTTAGGTTGACTCCAAAAATGTATTCCGTTTACTTGCTGCGGCCGCTGCGTTTGATGAAGTAGTCCACCAGTTCACTGGAGGAGTTGTCCATCTCTACGTCGAACGCTTCCACCTTGCCCGTGAAATAGTTGAACATCATCACGGCCGGGATGGCCACGAACAGTCCCACTGCGGTCGTCACCAGCGCTTCAGAAATACCGCCGGCAACTGACGCCAATCCAGCGGTTTTCGTTTGGCTGATCTTCTGAAAAGCGGTCAAGATACCAACCACCGTGCCCAGTAGTCCAACGAACGGCGCGGTTGAACCGATCGTCGCCAGGCTGCTCAATCCACGTTTCAGTTCTGCGTGGACGATGGCTTCGGCGCGCTCTAAGGCGCGTTTGCTGGCTTCCACCTGCTCACCGGAGATCTCATTGGAGTCCGAATGCGCCCGGAACTCCTGCAATCCAGCCGTGACCACTTTGGCCAGATGGCTCTTCTTATTGCGTTCCGCAATGCGGATCGCTTCTTCGATCTTGCCATCGCGCAATGCGCCGGCCACTGCCGGTGCGAACGAACGCGACTGCTTGCGTGCCGCGCTGAATGCAATGTAGCGGTCGATCATCACACCGATAGACCATGCCGACATCACGAAAAGGATTCCGGTTACGATTCTCCCTCCCCAGCCCATCTGCTTTGCGATGGAGACCGGGTCCCAGGCAACTTCGCCTTCTTGAAACATGGCTAGAGTCGCCGGAATGAGAACGCTTGCTTTAGCTGCGAAAGTTTCGAATAACATGCGTTAAATTTCTCCTCGTAGAACTTTTTCCATCTCAAATCTGTGAATTAGAAGACTGAACCATGGCCGTACTGCTTGATGAACCTTGCCTGCTATCACTAACATCTTTCCCAGACCTTTTGCACTGATTCCGGGCCACCCAAGGCAGCCACTCTGAATATGCACCCAAATAGGATGCAGATTACACAATCTGCGCCAAGGCCATCTTTCACCCCTTTTATCCGGTGCCTCAAGCAATGAGTGCCGGAATCAGGGTTCTTTCGATTCCTATCCACCCAACGTGAAGTTCACATTAATGGTGGTCTCAACCTCTACGGGCTCTCCACTCAGCAGATACGGCTTGTATCGCGCCTGCTTTACTGCTTCCAACGCGCTTTGAACCAGCATCGGATGCCCACTGATCACACGCGCGTTCTCGATCGTACCGTTCTTGCTGATGGTCGCTTGGATCACCACCTGCCCCTGGATACGGGCTTGCTTGGCGATTTGTGGATACGTCGGCCTGATCGGCGATATCAAGTTTCCAGCGGCAACGCCGGAAGATACCCGGACCTTTTGTGGGGTCGCTACTTTGGGCGGCGGCGTATTGGCCGCACTTAACACTCCACCCAGGACTCCGCCTCCAACCCCGCCCGGAACTCCGCCGGGGACCCCAAAGCCTCCAGAACTTGCTGGAGCCGGGGCTTCGTCTTCCACGATTTTTTCAATCTTTTTGGGGATCTTGGTCGGGGTGCGCAACGCGCCATCGACAATATCGGTTGTGACTTTCTTAACCACGTGGACTTCTGCGGGTGGTGGTGGCGGCGGCGGTGGCGGCGGCGGTGGAGCGACCAACATCGTCATGAGCTGCTTGGTCGGCAACGCTTCCGTATAGATCAAAGGAATCAGGATCAGGACGCCGACCAGCGCAAATTGCAGGCCAAAGGACAACAGCGTCGTCACACCCCTCTTGGTCTTGAACTTACCGGCGGATTCTACAAGGCTGTCTTCAAACATGCCCGAACTCCATTCAGGGACTATCTCTAACTAATAGACACCAGAGCCGGTCATTTTGCTCCCACCAGGGAAGGAAAAAGCTTGTGACCGGGTCAACATCCAATTCCACCTTGCGGCGGCCCCAAACTTCTGATCTTCGGATCGAAAAAACTAGGCTCGAACCTTGTCTCGCCGTCCCTCTACTTGCTTGGCGGACAATCTGCCCTGCTTTTCCGCTCTCGATTCCTGATACGCAACCAGCATGGGGGCTGCCACCGCGATCGAGGAATAAGTACCTATTAAGATGCCTATTACCAGTGCAAAGGAAAACCCATGTAATACCTGTCCACCAAACAAATACAGGGAAATCACCGTCAGAAACGTCAATCCGGAAGTCAGGATCGTCCGGCTAAGTGTCTGGTTGATGCTCTTGTTGACCAACTCCCTCATCGATTCGCGCCTGCTAAGTTTCAGGTTCTCGCGAATACGGTCGAAAACGACGATGGTGTCGTTCATCGAGTAACCAATGAGTGTAAGGATGGCGGCGATAACGGTAAGGCTTATCTCTGTATTCGTCAAGCTGAAGACACCGATGGTGAATAAGGTGTCATGGAAAACCGCAACCACTGCTGCCACGCCGTAAATAAGCTCAAAGCGGAACCACAGGTAAATCAGCATTCCCGCAAGCGAATACATCGTCGCCCAGAACGCCTGGCTTTGTAGCTGCTTTCCAACTTGCGGCCCCACAATGTCGACATTGCGGACCTGATACTTTCCTGCGAATGGCGAATTGTTCAGTGCGCTGATGATCGTCTGTCTGCCTGAATCCAGCGCTCGTTCGTCCGCCGCTTTCTCTTCCAGCGCAATGATGAATTCGTTGTTGGCCGACGGCCCGATGCTCTGGATACGAGCATCCTTCACGCCTGCCTTGCTAACCGCTTCGCGGATCTGGTCTTCGTGTACTGGCTCGGAAAATTTCACGGTGATGATCGTGCCACCCCTGAAATCCACACCCAGCGGAATGCCGTGCCAGAAGAAGATTGAGAGCAGCCCAGCCACGGTTACGATCAGCGAGAAGCCGAGGAAGTACCACTTCTTCGACATCCAATCTACGTTTACATTGCGAAAAAATTCCACTTGGTTTTCCCTTAACTATTCCAAATCGGCCTGGATTCGTGCACAGCCGGTTTCAAATCACAAATTACAAATCGCAAATTACAAATGCTCTTATATGCTCAGCGCTTCTCCGCGCTGCTTCTTGCTCAAATGCGCATCGAAGATCACGCGCGATACGAACACCGCCGTAAACAGGTTTGCTCCCAGACCGAATGCCAGCGTCACTGCAAATCCCCGCACCGGCCCCGTTCCGAACAGGAACAGGATCAACGCGGAAACAATGGTCGTGATGTGCGTGTCAATGATTGTGACCCACGCTCGCGCAAATCCCTGATCGACCGCCTGCGCCGGCATCTTTCCGGCGCGCAGCTCCTCACGGATGCGCTCGAAGATCAGTACGTTCGAATCCACGCCCATACCGATTGTAAGGATCACGCCCGCGATCCCCGGCAGCGTCAACACCGCTCCGCTGAAGCCCATGAATCCGAGAAGGATGATGAGGTTCAGGAACAGGCCCAGGTCGGCGTTGATGCCTGCGCCGTGGTAGTAGATCAACATGAAGACCAGGACCAGCGCCATTCCCACCAACGCCGCGGTCACACCCGCCTTGATCGAATCGAGTCCCAGCGAGGCGCCCACCGTGCGGTCTTCGAGGTAACGAATGCTCGCCGGCAATGCGCCCGAGTTCAGGATCAGCGTCAGGTCGCTCGCCGACTGGTCTGTGAAGTTTCCGGAGATCCTTCCTCGATCCCGAATCTCGCTCTGAATGGTGGCTACTTCGCGGACTTTATTGTCCAGCACCACCGCCAACATATTTCCGATATTGCTGGATGTGAACTGCGAGAATCGCCGTCCTGCTTCTCCGGTCAGATCGAAACCTACATCCGGACGACCCGCCTCATCGCGGCCTACCTCAGCCCGACGTACATCGCGTCCCGCCACAACCGAACTGCGCGAGACTACGTAATAAGCCTCGCCGCCGCCCGTCTTGGTTGCGCTGCTGCCTTTAAGAATGATCTTGTCCACTAGGCTGCCGGCATTTTGCGCGGCTTCCTGCTCCGTCGCGAACGGCCCGCCAAACGCCTGCTTGATCTGCAGCATGGCAGTGGATTGAATAATGTCCTTCACGCGGCTGGGATCATCCACGCCCGGCAGCTGCACCAGTATCTGGTTTTCGCCCAACCCATGTTCTTGGATGGTCGGCTCGGACACGCCCAACGTGTCAATGCGCGATCGAATTGTCTCCATCGACTGCTGCACCGCGCGGGTCTTGATGTCACGCACGATACTCGGTTTCATGGTCAGAACCAGCGCATTGTCTGCGCTGGAAGAAATGTCATATTCCGCCAGTGACTCCGAGGCGAAATCGCGCAACGCGCTCGTCTGTTCCGGCGGGACTCCCTTCACCAGTACCTGGTCCACGCGGTCGGTGGGCTTCGATATTTCAGTGAATGGAATGTTCTTCGACTTCAGGTCTTCCTTGAGCCGCTCCACCGCGCGCTCCGTCTCGGAGTTGACGGCTTCATCCACCATCACCTGCAGGATCAGGTGTGTGCCGCCCTTCAAGTCGAGCCCTAGATGAATGTTCTGCTGGATCCCCGCGAGCACTGCCGCACCCAAGCCCTTCTGGGCATGAGCTTCCTTCATCTTCTTGACGCTTTCCTGCGGGTCACGCCCTAAAAATATCCCCCACAAAAACACCAGCAGGATGGCAATGATGACCCCGGTCTTGATTTCAAGATTCTTCTTCATAAATTGAGTTCGGATACCTAATGTTGTAAATTCAACTGCCTTGGCTAACCACTAGCCACTGCCCACTAGCTGCTACTACTACTGTCTTCCGCTACCACCGTCACCACCGCGCTCTTTACCACTTCAATGCGCAAGTTGTCGGGCGGCACACGCAGGTGAAAACTGTCGTCTTTTACCGCGATGATCGTTCCTTTAATCCCGCCGCTGGTGATGATCTTGTCCCCGCTCTTCAACGTCCCCAGCATCGCCTGCCACTTTTTCTGTTTTGTTTGTTGCGGACGGATAAGCAAAAAATAAAAAATGCCGAAGATAAAAACTAGCGGCAAAAACCCGATGATCCCGCCGAAACCACCGCCACTGGCCTGCGCCAGCAGGGCGGCCATTGACACATCAAAACTTCCTGAGAGCATCGCACCGAACAAAGTTTTGGATTACCTTCTGAATTCTGAGTTTTGACCGACTTCAGCGCCGAAGCATCCTCGGCCGTGGCCTGTTGCACACCAGTGCTCTTGCGCAGCTTTGGTTTTTCTTTTCTGGTTACCGCGGGAAAGTTCCTTCTTGAATGATTCGGCTCGTCAGCGGGGTGACCCGTCCTGGATCTGCTGGGCGGGAAGACCACTATGAAACTGCTTCATTCGTGCTTTTTCTCGGGATCTCTTTCGCGTGTCGCAGCCGCAAGCGAACGCACACTGGAAAGTAGTCCGGGGAGTTCCCCAAGCCTTATAGCATGACGTACAGAGCGCATAGTGTCAAGGTAGTACGCCAGATTGTGCGCCGTATTCAGCAGCCCTGCCAGCCCTTCTCCCGACACAAACAGATGTCGTAAGTACGCCCGCGTATATCGCGCACAAACCCAGCATCCACACTTCGGATCGAGAGGCCCTTGGTCCTGCGCGAACCGGCTGTTCTTGATGTTCAACCTGCCCTCGGACGTAAACAACAATCCATGCCGCGCCGCCCGCGTCGGCAGCACGCAGTCCATCATGTCCACCCCCATCGCCGCGTATTCCACAATCTCCTCGGGATATCCCACCCCCATCACATATCTCGGTTTGTCTTCGGGCAGATGCGGCAAAGTCGCCTCAATCACCTGCCGAGTCAAATGCCGCGGCTCGCCGACACTCAATCCTCCGATCGCATACCCCGGAAACCCAATCTCCACAGTCTGCCGCGCCGACTCAATGCGCAAATCCTGATAAGTCCCACCCTGCACAATCCCAAACAGCGCCTGCGTCGCTCCATTCCGTGTGGCACAGCCGCCCTCGGCTGTGTCGGTCGCTTCAGCTTCCTTGCCCGCTGAACTAGCCTCGCTCAGGTTTCCGCCCCGCCTCTCCTCCGCGTCACTTTGCGTCCTCTGCGGTTCAAGCCTTTGACTTTGCTCAGCCGATAGCTGATAGCCGACAGCCGACAGCCGGGTCCCCCCCCACGGCACCCCATCCTTCTTCTTCTCGAATTGCTCCTTGCTCCGCTTCGCCCATCGCGACGTCATCTCCATCGACATCTGCGCTCGCGACCGGTCTGCCGGATACTCCGTGCATTCATCGAAGGCCATGATGATGTCGGCGCCCAACGCGATCTGCGCTTCCATCGCGCTCTCCGGCGTGAACATGTGTGACGACCCGTCCAAGTGCGAGCGAAACTTCACGCCCTCCTCGCTCACCTTCCGCAGATCATTGAGACTGAAAACCTGGAACCCACCAGAATCCGTGAGGATCGCCCGCTCCCATGACATGAACCTGTGCAGGCCTCCCATCTGCCGCACCTGTTCCGCTCCCGGCCGCAGATATAGGTGATAAGTGTTGCTCAACAGTATCTGCACTCCCAGCTCTTCCAGCAGATGTTGCGGGACACCCTTCACCGTCCCCAGCGTTCCCACCGGCATGAAGACAGGCGTCTCCACCTCGCCGTGGGCAGTCATCATCCGCCCGGCACGCGCCGCACCGCAGGTCTTTTCAATTTTGTAGGAGAAGGACACTCAGGAAGGAATTGTAAATCCTCGCGCTCTAAGCTTGCGTAGCGCCGGCGTCTCGCCGGCTGTGGTGTGGGCATCCTGCCCACACAGCTCACGCTCTATGAATTGTGAAAATTCAGTTAAAAGATGCCTGAGATCATTGTAGTCACTGTCGCGCTCACGTAGCATTTTGAGGCTATGGTCAACGATCCCGCGTTAAATCTCGAAATCATCGAATCAAAACCGGACGAGAGGATTTTCAAACTCACCGGCGCATTGACCCTCTCAAACATTTTCACATTTCAAGATAAATTCCGCGAACTGCCGGCAGCCAACACTATCTTCGACATCACGCAGATTTCCTACGTTGATTCGGCGGGCATCGGATGCATTGTGAACGCACATGTATCGTGCAAGAACTCGGGAAAAAGCTTTCTTCTGGTCGGCCCGAATGACCGTGTCAAGGCCGTGCTGCATCACACGCGCGTTGACTCCGTGTTGAATATTGCGGCCACTATGCCTGATCAGAAGAGTGCCAGCGCATAGTTTCTGTAAGCAGATTGAACCGACCCGATATAGCAAATACCTACGAGTAGCGCCGGCGTCTCGCCGGCTGTGATGTGGGCATCTTGCCCACACAGCTCACTGAATCAGGGCGTCACCACCGCTGATCTTCGACAACACCGCACTCACTACCTGCTCGCTGTCAGTGTTCTTATCAAAGAGCTGGTTCAGCCCATGATTGATCGTCGATTGCAGCGATAGCACACTCTTCTCTTCGCAGGTCACCGCAACATGCGCTCGACCGAACATGCGGCGCACCACTCCAGCCAGCGCCCATCCATCGCCTTCTTCCGCGATCCGGGAATGGATCACCGCCATGCCAAAATCGTGCTGATTCAGCGCCAACAAAGCAGTCGGCAGATCACGCGCCACCACGGAGTGGACGCCTTTCGCTTCGAAGGAATGTTGCAAAGCCGTCAGGAATGACACGTTCGGATGCACCAGCAGCGCGAGCCTCGGCACTTCATCCTTGCGCGTCTTAACCATTGGCCATCGCCTTCTTATTTCTCTTCCCGTTCGTCGCTGCAATGCGTTTGCGGCTCAGCATCAATACGAGCGCCTGCTTCAACTCGTCCAGGTCCACCGGTTTCGTGACCAGGTAATCCACTCGCATCTCCAACGCCAGAGCGGAATTTTCGATGTTCGCGTATCCCGTGCAGATCACCACCAGCGGACGCGGATTCAGCTTCTGCGCCGCCCGCGCCACATCCAGACCAATATCGTCCTTCTCCATGTTGAGATCGGTGATTACCACATCCGCGCGCAGACCTTCTTCGAAGACCTTCAAGGCTTCGCGCGCGCTATACGCGGCAGTGACTTTGTAGCCCTCTCGCTCGAACACCATCTGCAGCGTGCGCGCAACATTGACTTCATCATCAACCAACAGAATGGACCGGCTATTTGTCATACCTGGGGAAATGGGGGGATCGGGACTGGATTTAAGTTACGGCTCGAGAGAGGCCAGACCCGACTCGTAGGGAAGTGAGATGCCGACGGAAAGGACGGAGTTGCTCGACTGTTTTATCAGGTCTTAGCTATAACGATAACAAGAGCACCGCCCTCCACATCCCACCCTAAATTCCTTCGTGCCCTTCGTTTCCCTTCGTGTTCTTTGTGTTTTCAGGTTTGAGGGTCGTGCCCAACTGGCCGACAACGAGAACTAAATCCGCGTTCACCCCCGGCTACGCTGTTGCTTTTGATCTTCAACCAGAAACGAGAAACGAAAAACTAGAAACCGACTTCCACCATCTCTCCCGGCAAGCGCTGCACTTCAAACTGCCGCAACGCCTCCAACAAGACGGCGCGCTGTCTCTCCCGTTCTCCCGCGCTGCCCAGCACATGTCCCGGCTTGCTCCCAATCGGATGGATCGACCTCGGCGGACGCATGATCTTCGACTCCGCCGGCACAGCCGTGATAAGCACCGTGGGAATTCCTTTGGCTTCAATCTCCCGCTGCACCGCAACCACCACCCGATGGCACACCGGACATCCGCCGGTAAGCACCACACCTTCCGCCTGCGAGCGCTCGATCTCCGCCGCAATCGCCGGCGCCACTTCTTCGTACATCAACTTCAAATTCGTCGAGAATCCGCGAAACCCAATGTTCTTATTGCCCACGCGCCTGATCACGCCTTCACGCGCCAGCTCCTGCAACAGCTCCATCGGGAAGACAGCGTTCGCATCCTGCTGCGCTTGCGATTCGTCATAGTGCCCATGCTTGAACCGCAAGTCGGCAGGATTCAATTCCCCCGGCAACACGCGATAAGAGCTGTCGGTGTCATCTCCAAACGGCGCCTGCCCTTCGAGAAACACCCCCGTCGACGACACCAGCGCCACCGTCATCTCGCTCAACTTCCCGCACACCGGCGTGTACGGCACGCATTTTCTCGACATCTGCAGCATCTAATTTCTTCCCAATTCCTTTTGCTTTATCCGTGTAAATCCGAACTCATCCGTGAAATCCGTGGCAATCTTTTGCCTTTGCTCTTGGTTTTAACGAGAAACCAGAAACGAGAAACTAAGAACCCATCTTCCTCATAAACTTGCCCACACTCACAAACGCCCGATGCACATGCCCCTCGCCGATTTGTTGCTGCTCATCCTTCGCCGTCACGCGAAAAATATAGAAGCGTCCTTCGATCTTCTCCAGCACCGCTTCCGCAACCACAACGCTACCCACTCCCGTCGGCGCCCGATGCGACACATTGATGTGTGTCCCCACAGTGATCTCATCGCCGTCGCAGAAATCCTTGGTCGCCTCGAAGCACGCCCACTCCATCAACGTGATCATGTTTGGCGTGGACAGCACCGGAGGCAATTCCCCATGCGCCGCCAGCGTGTGCTTGAACTCCACTACTCTCTGGACTTGCGCCCTCGTGCCAATCGGCACCTCTCTCGCCATCAGAACCCTTCCTGTACTGATTTCGACATTGTCATCCTGAGCGTAGCCGCGGAGCGGCGCAGTCGAAGTTGAGCCGTTCTGCGGGCGTTTGAGCCCGCAGGCGAAATCCCGAGCGAAGCCGAGGGAACTCCCATCTATGCATTCTCGATTGTCGATATTGCCTGACTACTGACTACTAGCTACTGCCTACTGCCTCACAGCGGTATATTTCCATGCTTCTTCGGCGGATTCTTGTCCCGTTTTCCTTGCAGCATCTCCAGCGCGTCGATCAACTTCTTGCGAGTCTCCCTCGGCTGGATCACGGCATCCACGTATCCCTTTTCCGCCGCGACATACGGATTCGCAAACCGCTCACGGAATTCGTCGATCTTCTCCGCGCGCAGTGCCGCAACTTCTTCTGCGGTTTTCGCCTTCTCCAACTCGCGCTTGTATACGATGTTCACCGCGCCCTCTGGCCCCATCACCGCGATCTCCGCCGTCGGCCAGGCAAAGTTCATGTCCGTGCGAAGGTGCTTTGACGACATCACGCAATATGCCCCGCCATATGCCTTGCGCGTGATCACCGTGATCTTCGGTACCGTCGCTTCCGCGAATGCATACAGCAGCTTCGCTCCATGTCGGATGATCCCGCCGAACTCCTGCACCGTCCCCGGCAGAAATCCCGGGACATCTTCGAACGTGATCAGCGGAATATTGAATGCGTCGCAAAAGCGCACGAAGCGCGCGGCTTTCACTGACGCATTGATGTCCAGCACGCCCGCAAGAAATGCCGGCTGGTTCGCCACTACGCCTACAGACCGCCCATTCAGCCGCGCAAATCCCACGACGATATTTTTCGCGTAGTGCTCATGCACTTCAAAGAAGTAGCCATCGTCCATCACGCGTTGGATCGCATCTTTAATGTCGTACGGTTGGTTCGACTCCGCCGGAACCAAACTATCGAGCTCCGCATCCGCCCGGTCGATCGGATCGGTGCACGCCTTCCGCGGCGGATCGTCCACATTGTTCGACGGAATAAAACTCATCAGCTCGCGGATCATCGACAAGCACTCCGCATCGTCATGCGCCATGAAATGCGCCACGCCGGATGTCTCGTTGTGCGTCGTCGCCCCGCCCAGTTGTTCTTTCGTGACCTCTTCGTGGGTGACGGTCTTGATCACATCCGGCCCGGTGACGAACATATAAGAGGTCTTGTCCACCATCAGCGTGAAGTCGGTGATCGCCGGCGAATACACCGCGCCGCCCGCGCACGGCCCCATGATCGCCGATATCTGTGGCACCACTCCGCTCGCCAACGTGTTGCGCAAAAAGATGTCCGCGTATCCTGCCAGCGACATCACGCCTTCCTGTATCCTCGCCCCGCCGGAATCATTCAGCCCAATCACCGGCGCGCCCACTCGCATCGCCGTATCCATGATTTTTACGATCTTGCCCGCGTTCGCTTCCGACAGCGACCCGCCAAACACCGTGAAATCCTGCGCGAACACAAAGACCAGTCGCCCTTCGATGCGCCCATATCCAGTGACGAATCCGTCGCCAAAAACCTTCTGCTTCTCCATGCCGAAGTCCTGGCATCCGTGCGTCACCATCTTGTCCAGCTCTTCGAACGTGCCCTCATCCAGCAAGAATTCGATGCGCTCCCGCGCCGCCATCTTGCCTTCTTTGTGCTGCCGCTCGCGACGCTCCGCCCCGCCACCAGCCTCCGCCAGCGCATCACGACGCTTCAGCTCTTCCAGCTTCTGCTCCAAAGTTTTTCTGTGTGGGCTCATGCGAGAGGATTATAAACAGTCCAGAGTTGGATGACGGAGAGATGTCGCAGGACTCTTTTGGATTGTCATCCTGAGCGCCTTGTTTCTGGCGCGAAGGATCTTGCGCTTAGCGACTCTTCCATTACTGGATGAACCGAAGATCTGGGTGGTGCACGGCTTCAGCCTGCATTACAAGTAATGTATAACTCGGGCTTTAGCCCCCTGAGGTACGCCCCAAAACCAAAATCCGCTCTTATCCTTCTTTGGTCCGCGGTTAATGAGCTTTTGCTTTTTCAAGAAACTAAAAACTAGAAATCAGAAACCGCCCTATAGCCCGCCCGCCCCAACATCTTTCCATTTGTACTTCTTCCCGTCCCAATAAATGACTGACCCGGACGACTCAGTCGCATCCAGGCTCACCGCCGCGACAGGTGGCGATTTCTTCTTCGCCAAAATGTGCGTGATCGACAAAGTATCAAACGGCAGGTTCACCACTGCATATTTCGACTTCGGCACCGCCGCGCGCCATTCCTCCGCTCCCGCTCCATGAATGATCAGCACGATAAAATTCGCAGAAGGATCTTCGCTGTTGAGCGTCGCCGTGATCTTCGGATCGCCATAGCCGTAATAGGTAAAGTATGGATCGATCACCGTGTAGTTAAAATCCGTTTGCCCCTTCATCGGCTTGCTGCTGCGCGCAACGATAATCGCATCTTCCACGCCATCGCCATCCAGGTCCGCCGTGAGGAATGAGACCCACGTGTCCGCCGCCGGCTTGGCGTATTTGAATCCTGTGTTCTTCCCTTGCGCGATCTCAAAGTCCGGACCAAATTGTGCCTTCACGATGGCAGCAAGGTCCTCCGGCATCTTCGGATGCGACGCCGCATCCGGTGGCGGCGTGTACGCAGGCGGATGCCCCAAATCCGATTTTACTTTTCCATCCTCGAAGATCTCCGGCGAGTACCCTTGCGGATCGCTCTTGCTCGGGATCTTCTGTGTCGTCGGTTTTTGCGGGGCCGCCTGTGCCAACACCATCGTCGACAGGAATATCGCTACATACAAAAATCGCATGTTGCTACTCTATCGCGCTCAATTTTCATTGCAAGAGAAATTGCGACGATGCTCTGTGTCATTCTAGGTTCGAGCGACAATGTATCTGGGATTTATCGTCTGAAAGAGAAATCACCCTGCGGTTAAGAGTTGTCATCCTGAGCGGAGCGCCGCAGGCGCGGAGTCGAAGGATCTATGCATTCGCCTTGGGTTTCTTTGTGCCCCTTCGTGTCTCTTGGTGTTCTTTGTGTTTCAAGATCTTGGGTTTGGTTTTCCTCTGCGCACTCCGCGTCCTCTGCGGTAAAACGCCCTACCTCATCCCCGGCAGCAGGAACAGCATGCCATTCTGTTCATTCACTCGCTTGGTCGCGTCCAGGTCTACTTGCGCCACAGACATTTTTCTCGCGGTCTTTTCGTCGAAGATCCAGATCGTCTGTCCCACAATGGCGTAATTATGGATTTGCACGCGCCGGCCGTCTCGCAGGACCAATGTCGCATTGAGAGGCAGTTCCTGGACTGCGGCCGTGGGACCAGATGGTGGAATTGTCGTCTGCCTCGCACTCGCCATCTGGTCCATCTGCGAACGTAAACGCTCAACCTCGTTCGTCAAATCTTGGACCTGTTGCGACGTGGCGCCTTGCTGGTATGCGTCCTGTTGGTACGCTTGCTGGTAAGGAACCGTCGACTGGGACTGATCGTAGTATTGGTCGTATCCTAGGGGATATCCGTAGTCGCCGTAATAAAGCGGGTATCCTCCATAGAACGGAACCCCGAAGCCACCGAACGGAAAGAACCCAGTATTAAAGAATCCCGAACGGAACCCACGATGGCCCACCCCAAAGAAAGCATGGAACCTGGGATTACGCCCAAAGCCGATGCCGCCACGGAATCTCGGGTCTACAAATGCCCGAGTACCAAAACCGTGAACCGGGCCAAGACCCCTGTTACCGATGAAAGCCCCACGATTTCCAACAAAACCTCTGTTGCCGACGAACCCGTGATTTCCAAAACCCGCGCCGCCCCTGCCCATAGGAACTGAGCCGCGCATACCACCACCCATCCTGGGCGACCCTCCACCCCCGTGCATCCCGCGCTGTGCCATCAACGTTTGCGTAGTGCTCATCAACACGAGAGCCGTAACCGCAATTTTCAACCAGCTTTTCACAATTTAATTCTCCCACTAATCCAGAGCTGATGCGAGTTAGCAAAATTCAACCCGACGATCTGGCGTGCCCCACCCTTATCCCGATGCGAAAGGATGGGATTCGGATTCAATAATCACAACTCGTACCTAAGCCGCCCTGATTACTCTCACGTCCGCGACTCGGCTCACACTCGGACCACCCACCAGCGCCCAGTCAATCGACCATCGCCCGCTGCCCTTGATCATGATCGCCAGCGACAACGCCAGTACAAGAATGTGATATTCAAAGCCTTCTCCTGGCTTTTGCCCTGTCCAATTCATGAAAAACCCAAAACGATGATGGACCAGCAGAATGGCGCCGATCATGTCACAAAAAATCCCGAACGCCGCCACCCTGCTGAGGAAGCCGACGACCAGCAAGATCGCGCCCCCAAACTCCGCCAGAATCACCTGCACGGTGACGACCGGCGGTATGTGCAGCCCTTGCGAGAACGCCTGAATCGTGGCTTGCGGCCCGTGCCCGCCAAACCATCCCAGCACCTTCTGCGCCCCATGCGGAAAAAACACACTC
>JAOAPH010000205.1 GCA_025462835.1 Candidatus Angelobacter sp.
CTTCGCCGGACAAGAAGCTCACAGCTTTCATCCGCGATTTCAATCTCTGGGTGCGCGACCTCGCCACGGGTAAGGAGACGCAACTCACGACCGACGGCGTGAAAGATTACGGCTACGCCACGGACAACGCGGGATGGATACGCAGTGACCACCCTGTTCTTCTGTGGTCGCCTGATTCCAAAAAGATCGCCACTTTCCAGCAGGACCAGCGCAACGTGGGCGAGATGTATTTGGTGGAAACGAAAGTTGGGCATCCCACGCTGCAAGCTTGGAAGTATCCGCTGCCCGGCGATGCAGTTGTGACGATGATCGAACGCGTGATCATTAATGTGGATGGGAATGTAAATGGGGACGTAGACGCAAAGAAAGTTGTGCGGTTGCAGATCCCGCCTGACCAGCATCGGTCAACATTGTGCGATCACGTTGTGTGTCGCGGGAGCGATTGGGCGGATGTAGAGTGGAGTCCCGATTCAGCGCATCTCGCATTCGTCTCTAGCTCACGCGATCACAAGGTGGCGCAGCTTCGAGTTGCTGACGCTGCGACCGGCGCGGTCCGCGATGTCCTCGAAGAAAAAGTCGCGACGCAATACGAGTCCGGGCAGACGCGGTCGAATTGGCGCTACCTGGCGAAGTCGAACGAGTTCATCTGGTTTTCAGAGCGCGACAACTGGGGACATCTTTATCTCTATGACCAAGCAGGGAAGTTGAAGAACCAGATCACCAGCGGTGATTGGGGCGTGCTCGAACTGCTGAATGTGGATGAGAAGAATCGGCAGGTGTACTTCTTGGCGGGCGGCAAGGAAAAGGGCGATCCCTACTTCGCGCACCTCTATCGGGTTGGCCTCGATGGCAAGAACCTGACGCTGCTGACGCCTGAAGATGCAAATCACGATGTCACTCTGTCGCCTTCGGGGCGCTACTTTGTCGATAACTATTCCACGCCGGATGCTCCTCCCGTGACTGTACTGCGCGACGCGAATGGAAAGCTGCTGGCCACGCTGGCAACGGCCGACATCTCCCGTCTGTTGGCCACCGGCTGGAAGCCGCCGGTTTCTTTCACCGTGAAAGCGCGAGACGGTGTGACCGACCTCTACGGCCTGATGTTCAAGCCGACGAATCTTGATCCGAACAAGAAATATCCGATTGTGAACCACATCTATCCCGGTCCGCAGGGTGGAAGCGTGGGGACACGGTCATTCGTGGCGGCGCGCGGCGATGCCCAAGCGCTGGCGGAACTCGGATTCGTTGTCGTCGAGATCGATGGTATGGGCAATCCGACGCGTTCCAAAAAATTCCATGACGCCTATTACGGCAACATGGGTGACAACACCCTGCCCGACCAGGTGGGCGGAATGAAGCAGCTGGCGGAAAAATATCCGTGGATCGACATCACGCGCGCCGGCATTTACGGCCACTCCGGCGGCGGATACGCAGCTGCCGACGCCATGTTCCGGTATCCCGATTTCTTCAAGGTGGGGATCTCCGAAGCCGGGAACCATGACAATCGCGAGTACGAGGACGATTGGGCAGAGCGCTACCAGGGCCTTGTAGATGGCACCAATTACGACGATCAGGCCAATCAGAGTCTCGCGAAAAACCTGAAGGGCCATCTGCTGCTGGCGCATGGCACTGCGGACGACAATGTTCCGCCGTATAACACGCTGCTGGTGGTGAACGAGTTGATCAAAGCCAATAAGGATTTCGATCTCTTGTTGCTGCCAAACCGTCGGCATGGGTTTGGCAATGAACCTTACATGGTGCGCCGCCGGTGGGACTACTTTGTGCGATATTTGCTCGGGGAAGAACCTCCGGCGGGATACGAGCTGCATTCACCGGATACGAGAGCAGTAGCGGGGCAATAATCAAACCTGTGTTTGTGCTGGACTCGCCAGACTCCAGCACATTTACAGTTCCTTGTTCCTGCCTTGATTCACGGGAAATGCCGTGATAACTTTCCACCTCCCCAGATTTCAACAATCGTCTTTGTCTGTGCCCAGGGTTCAGGGAGGTAGTTTGTTTCCACGCAAGTCTGTGGTTTTCGCTGTCCTGATCGTTGCCTTTGCCGCGGTTGCGCCGGTTGTCGCCAAAGACAAACCGCTCACCGGGATCATCCTCTTTCAGTCCGAGTCCGGGCCTGCCTACGCCCAGGTCACTGACCTCCTGCTTAATGGAAAGCTCGAGGTTTACGTTTGCCAAGGAACCGAATCCCTCGATAACAACACTTATAAGAAATTGCCGAAAGCATCGCTGGCGCAGGCGACGGCGTTGGAGCGGGAATCAAGCGGCGTGCTGACGATGAGCACTGGGTCTGGCTCCTCGTGCGCGCTTCCCGTCAATTTGAAATTGGAGAAGAACAAGAGCTACGCGCTGAAGGATGTGGCAGAGATGGCGGTGGTGCAATTCCGGCTGCTGTCGAAATCCAGCAACGCACCCGATCTGCCGCCACAGCAGATGAAGCCGGGGACGCGCATCCAGTTTGTTGCCGCGCCAGATGTTGAACTTGCCGAATACCTGCGAGCGTCGCGCGCGCAAACCATTCCGCTGTGGACGGACTACCTCAAGCAGTACGGCTCGTCTTCTCATGGAGCGGAAGCGCGCACCGGACTGGCGACATTGATCACCGCGGAGGCCGAAACGGAACTCAGTTTTTATTACAAGGCGGTTGCTGAGAAGTCGCCCAACTACGACCGGCTCACCCGGGCAAAAGCCAGGGCAGCGGAAGCGCGGCGAGTGTTGCCGTCGTTTGCGAAAGCGGATGCTGTGATTTCGGAAGTCGATCGCCAGGTGCAAACGATCATCGATGCGGGAAAGAAAGAGCTGGCTGCATACCAGAAGTCTCTCACTGATCACACCACCGGCTACGCGCATTTGAATGCTGCGAAGGTCCAACTCGATCACGCCCGCACCGCCGATCCTGATTTGCCGTCACTAGCAAAAGCCGATTCCGAATTGAATTCGCAGACGCAGGAAGTGGAACGCGCGATGGCTTCCGCCGATTCGCTCATTGCGGCAAAGAAGTTCGATGAAGCTTATGCGGCCATAGCCAAGTTCACGCAGTTTGCTCCGGAACTGCCCAGAGTCGAATCGGCAATAGGTGCGGCGTTCAAGAACCGGCGCGACCAAGGCGATGAGTTCGTCAAGACAAGCAAGCTCGCGGAAGCGATCTCGGAGTATAAGAAGGCGCTCGAGTATCGCAAGGACGCAGATACTCAGGCCGCGTTGAACAAGGCTGTTTCCGACCTCCAACTGTTCAACAATAAGGAAGCCGCGCAACAGGCGATGGCGGCGTCGCAAGAATTCGCTCAGAAGAAGCAGTTCGTTGAGGCCTACGAAAAGCTCTCCGGATTGCCGGAAGTGCAGCGCCAGTACGTGTCCGCAGACATGGAGGCATTGCAAAAGGACTACGTCACTGATCTCGTCAGCCGCGCCGACGCGCTCACACGTGTCCACATTCCTATACGGGGCCGCGCAGATGAAGATGCCGCGCGCCAGGCGCATGAGTATCTTTTGAAAGCCGCGCAGTTGGATGCGGGAGAGGCGATTCGAATCAAGCTTGATCTGGCCAGCGACGCTGTCAGCGACTACTACCTGAAGCAGGCGCAGCGATTGCTGGATAAGCCGCGCGGAGTCGGCATCGGATTGGGTTGGTTGCTGGTGAAGGAAGGCCAGCGATATAAGTCCGACCTTGAAGGCCTGAAAGACCAACTCACTAAATACACGCCTGACTACGACACCAAGGCAAAGCTTTCGATCGCGATCTATTTCCGCGACCAGACTTCACGGCGCGACAGCCTGGGATTTGCCGACCAACTTGCCGATACAGTCGCATCCGGGCTTGAAGGTTCAGGGCTGCCGGGCGTGAAGACTGTCACGCGCAAAGACCGCAACGCCGTAGAAGCGGACGTCTCATCCGGCGCAACGCTGTCCAACTTGCAACTGGTTGGGGACATCATCCGCCATCAAGTTGATAAGAAGATGGACACGCAGCGGCTGACCTCGCATTATCGCGCCGGACATCGCGAGATCAAGAACCCCACATGGATCGAGGCGAACCGCAACGTTGAAAGCGCGCAGCGCGAATATGAAAAAGCCAAAGATGCTTACAACGCGTCGCTGCCCAAGATGAAGAAAAACGCTGCCGCCGCCGGGGCTGCCGCTCTGGCAACACAGTCCAGCGAGATAGATGCGCTCAAGGAGAAGTTGTCCAAGATACCCGAAACGCTGCTGGAGAACATCACTGAGCCTTACAACTACACGCGCCGGAGCATGCAGTACACGGCGTCAGTAGAAGTGGCGCTGCGGCTGGTGGATCCTGCGGTCGAAAGTGCCAAGCTGAGTGACAGCATCAAGGTGGACGTTCCCAAGACCATCGTTTTACTCGAGAACGTGAAGCCCGAGGACACCGACGGGATCGTGGGCGAGGGCGATCCGCTGGATGAGATCCAGTTGCTCGCCGACGCAGAGAGTCAGGCCAAGGCAGTGATGGTGAAAAAGCTTATCGAGTGGGTACATGATGCTCCGCCGAAGATCTTGCAGGAAGCGCGCTCGCGTTCCAGTAACAGCGATCTGGAGGCGGCGGCAGAGCGATACATCGTCTATTTGAATTCCACGGGGATGAAATCCACGCCGGAGCGCGCCGAAGCCCAGCAGTATCTGAAAATGAACTTCAACGTGAGTACCATTAAGTTGGAACCGTAACAGCTATCGACGCAGGTTTCTCGCATCCCGGGCGCGTTGCAATCCTTCTTTCGCCGCCCGGCTCTGGGGATCAACTTTCAATATCTGCTCATAAAGGAAGATAGCCTTCTGGTAATCGCCTTTGCCGGCGTAGCCGTCGGCCTTGCCCATCAGGTTGGGAACATCTTGCAAGCTCCACATCTGCCCGCCAGTTTCCGGGGCGGGCGCGGACGCAGGTTCCGCAGCATCCGCCACGGCGGCACGATGTGTGGGGGCCGATGCTCTGGTGCGACTAGCATTGTGCGGTGTGGGAGTCGAGTTCGTTTCCGGAGACTTCGCTGGATTCACGGCGGCGCTTGCGGGCGGGTTCGATAACTTCTTTTCGGAGGGTGCTGCTGGCACCTCTGTAGTCACAGACTGTTGCGAACTCGTTTGCGTTTTCTGCCAGAAGAGAAATCCACCGCCAAGAACTAAAACCGCAGCTCCGGCTGCAAGCCACGGCGTGAGGCTGCTACTCGAGGCAACAACACGCTTTCGCACTTCGGCCGAGGCGGAAGCTGAAAGGGGAACAGTCCTATCTTGCGCAGTCGGGCTTGCTTGCACGAAAGCAGGGTTGCGCTGGCATTGCCGCAAGGCGTCGCGGAGTTCATCGCAGGTCTGATACCTCTGGTTGGGGTCCTTGGCCATGGCCTTGCGGATGACACCGTCAAGCGCAATTGGCAGCGATGGTTCGATGACCCTCGGCGGGATGGGCTCATCGTTCATCACTTTATAAATGATCGTGGTCGCGCTCTCGCCGGGGAAGGCCTTTTCGCCGGTAAACAATTCGTACAGCACTGCGCCTAGAGAAAAGATGTCGGCGCGATGATCAATGCGTCGTCCTGACGCCTGCTCCGGCGCCAGATAACTTGGAGTGCCCAACACCATTCCGGCTTTCGTCAGGCCGGAATCGCCCAGTTTGGCAATCCCGAAATCCATCACCTTGATGGTGCCGTGAGTGGTGAGCATCAGGTTGGAAGGCTTGAGGTCGCGATGGATGACACTGCCCTTGTGCGCGAAGGCCATGGCCGCGCAGATCTCGTCTGCCATGGTGAAGATCTTGTCCAACGGAAGCAGCTCTTTGGATTCCTTTACCTGCGCCAAAGTCCTGCCTTCGATGTGCTGCATGGTGAAATAGAAGAGGCCCGCTTCTTCACCGACGTCGAAGACCGTGACTATATTCGGATGGTCGAGGATGCCCGCTGTCCGCGCCTCAGCTTTGAGGCGGTCCACCAATGCGACGCGCTCTGATTCTTCCACTTCCAAAGGAATGGTTTTCAGGGCCACCAATCGGCCGATCACGCGATCGTAAGCCTTGTAAACAACACCCATGGCTCCGCGCCCGAGCTCATTCATCATGATGTAGCGACCGCCGGTGAAGTCCTCGGCGGTGGCCTGCTTCTTGGGCGGAAATTTCTCGCGGATCTGGGCGTAGGTATCCGCGTCGGTCCACAGGACTTCGAAGAGATTTTCTTTGCTGGACTTGCCGTGGAACTGCACCGCGCCTACGGATTCAAATTTCAGCTCCACAGCGTCATGCGAGCTGAGATAGACAGCCTCAGAGACGAGGATCTGCGCGGGCAAACAGGATTTTGCGATGCGGGCGGCAACGTTCACCACGTCACCGAAGATGTCGCCGCCTTTCAGGTAGCCCAGGCCGTGATGGAGGGCCACGCGGACGTGCATGCGCTCCTTCTCGTCCCGTTTTGCGTTGGTTTCGAAGAGTCCGCGTTGTATCGCGGCTGCGGCGAGAGTGGCTTGCTTGGAATCAGTGAAGTAGGCCATTACGGAATCGCCGATAGTCTTCACCAGCACTCCGTTGTGTTCCTTCACCTTGGGAATCACAATGTCATTGTGTTCCTCGAGCCATGCCACGCCCACGGTGTCGCCAAAATGTTCAAAGAAGGAGGTAGAGCCCGCCAGGTCCGTAAACATTACGGTGATGGGGCTCTTGTGTTTCTGTAGCTCGGCATCGATGTCCGTCCGGTTTGCAAGTAGAGCGTCAAGACCTATGGACATTGCAGGGGATCTACCTCGGATGGGGTTCAGAAGCCGATTTCAAGCGCTGCGAACAAGATGTTCAACGCTGGATGGCAAGTAGCTTAGGCTGCAATTCAGACAGCGTCAACAAAAACCAAGCTGTCATGCGCGAGAACTCAACTGACCAGCGCCGCGCCCACCATCTTCTCCAAAATCCGCACCGGCGCTTTCTCCGGTGTGACCATCGCGTGGCGGGAGATGATGTAGGTCTGTTCCAGCGCGTACTGTCCGCTGAGGACAGCATGGCTGGTCATATCGGTATAGACCATCCAACAGGTGTTAGGCGGGAAGTCCCAGTAGTCCTTAGGGCAGTTCTTCTGAAAATCGCTGTTCTCTTTCAGGAAGTTGTGGAAGCGGAGCATGAAATCATCATAGGGCGAGCGCACCGTAATGGGAATTCCGACCGAGCGAGCCACCTGCTTGATGCCGCGTAGCGTGCTCTGGACTGTGGAAGCTCCCAGCGGCTCGGGCAGCGGACATCCGCCTTGTTTTCCGGCAAATTGTTGTGCCAAGGCGTCGAAGGGAGAGGTGGTCATCCACTTGCGCGGAACCGACGGATTGATATTGGTGAAGAACCGCAGGATGCGGTCGCCATTGGTGGGTCGCGATGGGAATGCGTCCGTGTGCAGCAGGTCATTTCGCTTGTGCAGGCTAAGATCGCGGCCATCTTCTTCGAGAGGACGGTAACTGGCGTAATCCAACTTCCAATCTTCGCGATAAGGCGCGAGCAGAGTTGATAGCAGGCGCGTTGCGCTTTGCGAGTACGACCGCATGATCGCGCGGGTACGCTCCGCGTCGGCGGCGTTCTCTCCTGCAAATCCGGTCAGGCGGTCCTCATTGGTGCGATACGCAACGTTCTTGTGGAATGCGCCGCCGCTCTGGCGCTGTTGTAACAAAAACTGAAGGTCATCGTGTGGGATGTCAAAGGGAATGCCGGGAATGAAGAGAATGTCGCCGCGTTCCAAGTGAGCGCAGTACTCGCGAGCTTTTTCATCGGAGGGTTTTGCTCCGGATCTCAACGCATCCGATGAGGTTTCAATGGTGATCAGTGCCAACGTGCTGCCTCTTATCTTTAGTGCTTAGACTAACGTAACAAGAATACTCTGCTGTTTTGAGTAACAAACGAAAAGGCCGCCCGGGCAACTCGGGCGGCCTTCTCTTCAAGGGAGAATAGTTCTAACGGAAATTTCACCATCAAAACTTTCTGGGAAAATCTTATGAGCCAGAAGGGGGGGTGTCAAGCGATTTTTCCAGAATAAATGCCTTTGTTTTCAACAACTTAGTTTGTGAATAAACTATTCACAATGTATGACAAAAAACGTCATTTTCCCCGTCGCGCGACCTTAAACCAAAGAAAACAAAGCACATCACCAGCTGCCGTCATTATTCACGGATATTCAGCTTGATAAATTCCACGTCTTCGGGGCGGTCTACAAGCCTTCCGGGGAAGAATTTTTTCATGAACACACGGAATCCGCCGAACGCGATTCCCACAACGAACATGAAGGCCACAATGATCAACGACAGGACCACGTCGTTATAAATCAGGCTGCCGATGTTGTCTCTTGCGCCGTTATAGGTCGGCTCGCTCCATGTGATCTCCGCGTCATAGTTGATATTGGAGAGGAGCGTCTTCGCATCACTGTCGGAGATCTCGCCCATGACCAGCGCGATGATCGGTCCGCTGCGCTTGCTCACGAATTCATTCAGGCTGCCTTCCGCAGTGGACGGCTTGATTGACTTGCCCCAGTCATCGAGCGACTTCAACTGCGCCTGCGCGATCTTCGGGGTGGGGTATTGGATCAGCGCGACTGTGGCTATGCCGTCCTGCGCGCGCACTTTTCCGACCAGCACTTCCGGGCTGAGTGAAAAATTCACCTGCGAGGACTTGATGGGAGAATCCAGCTTGTCGAGTGCGACCGGCCCGGAGAAATACTTTGCGTTTTCGCGAATATTCTCCGGCAGGTACAAAGCGATCTTGGGAGCTTCAGCCAGATTGCCCGCAACCTTCGGAATGGACGCAGCGAGCTCGCGCAGCTCAGACGCGGACATCGCCGTGACCTTGTCGAAGTTCACGTCCACCAGAACATTGGTGCAGTAGAAGATGACGTGCGTGCCGTCCGATGCGCCCTGGTCGCACAGCTTCTCCCGCGCCATCTCCGGCTGTCGATAGAAGGTGAAAGCGCCGTAGGCTCCAGTTGTGTCGCCAAACCGTTCGGCCCTTAGAGTGAGCTTGCGATCGCCGCGATCGTAAGTGGCTGTCTCTGAATCCGTGAAGCCGTATTCTCTTAAGATCTGGGCATTAACTGGGTCGGCAACGTCGGCATATTTCGAGATTCGACCGCCCGCGGCTTTCTGCCATCCAGCAAAACTGGGAGGGAGCAACCCATCGCCCGGAGCCGACTTCTTCTCAGCTTGCTTGGGGTCGACCAGCGTGGTTTTGGACTGCGCTAGTCCAGACGTTGAGAGCGCCAGAACGAGCGCGCATAACACGAGAACTGAATTGAGTTTTTTCATGTGGAGCTAAGCAATTATGACAGAGACAGGGGTATCCCTCTCTGGCTTTAGATAGTAATTAGACTCCGACGAGTGAAGGAAGGATTCGCAGGCGGGTCCTAACGGGAGCTATTGGCCGGAGCCGGTCTCGGATTTGCCGGCCACTTTCACTCCGCTTAGGCCGTCGGCGTAGCGGGAGACGCCTTTGAAGAGGGATTCAGCGATTTTCTGCCTGTGCTCCGGAGTTTGCAGTCGCTTCTCGTCGCCGGGATTGCTGACGAACGAGATCTCAGCGAGGATGCTGGGCATATTGGCACCAATCAGTACCACGAACGGCGCCTTCTTGACGCCGCGGTCGCGCATGTTGGAGTTCTTAGTGGTCAGTCCGGCGTGGAGCGCCTTCTGCACGTCCGTGGCGAACTCGCGCGATTCCTCGATCTTCTCTTTCAACGCGATCTTCTTTACCAAGTCCTGCAACTCAAAGACTGACTTCTGCGATACCGCATTCTCACGGGCGGCAACTTCGAGGGCATCAGGATTCGAAGTGAAGTTCAGGTAATAAGTCTCGACACCGCGTGCGCTGGCATCACGGCTGGAGTTCGCGTGGACAGAGATGAACAGGTCAGCCTGAGCTTTGTTCGCGATGGCGGTGCGCGTCTCCAGCGGGATAAAGGTATCGTCGTCACGCGTGTAAACCACTTCCGCGCCGAGCTTCGATTCCAGCAACTTGCCCAGGCGAAGTGCGACGTCAAGAACGAGGTCTTTCTCCATCAGGCCCTTCGGGCCGATGGTGCCAGTGTCATGTCCGCCATGACCGGCATCGACGACGATCTTGCCGATCTTCAACCCCAGGGCGCGGATCAGCGAGCGCTCTCCCGATGCGGTAGGTTCCGCTGTGCGCATCGAGGACGCCAGCTCGGCGTCTTTGTCTTTATTAGTTTTCGATTTCGAACGCTTGGCCTCCTTGCGGGGAGCGACGGACTCAAAGGTCGGGGACGATGTCGGTTTATCGGTGGCCTTTACTTCTTTATTGTTGATGTCTTTGTTGTCGAGCGCGGCTTCTTCCGTCTTCGTGAGGACAGGAACTGCCTTGGCGACGTCCTTCGCTGTCTCTGACTTTACTGCATCCACTTTTTCCGGAGTCTCTGCCGGCTTGGTCTCATTGATCTTCGCGGGCTTGGCGGCTTCCGTCGCCGGTGGGGTGAGCTTGGCTGTTTCCCTGGGCTTTGCTGCTGGCGGCTCTGCGGTCGCGCTCTTCGCCAGAATCGTCTTCGATTGCGGCTGCTGCTTGCCATGGATGTCGATGATCAGGCGGTAGGGATTGGGCAGCAGGAATGCGGAGTACTCGGCCACGTCATCCACTTCAAGCACAACGCGGGTGAGGTCCGAACTGAATTGCGCGATGCGGATCTTGCGCAGGAATCCATCGCCTACTTCGAATGTCTTCCCCACGAGTTCTGAAGCCAGCTTGGTGTCATGCAAATCAAAGAAGATGCGGTCAGGCGATGGCACTCGGCCAGCCTCGTACTTCACTTCATCTTCCAGATCAATAGCGATGCGTGTGTAATCCGGCGTCGACCAGTGCCGGATGTTGGTGACCAGCGGCAGCTTTCCGCGGCGGGCGCCGGAATTCTTACTGACTTGCTGGAGCGGACCGCTTGCCGAGGTTGAGTCATCATCATCTTTGGCCACAGCATCAGCCTTGCGCGACTTTGCAGACTTCTCAGACTTGGTGTCTTTGGTTTCCGGTTCAGAGTTCTTCTTTGCATTCTTCTTCGCTGCCGGCTTGCCGCCTTTGGCTTCGGCAGCCATTTCAGTAATGGCATCGCGGGCCTGGTCTGCGAGATCACTCCGCGGATATCTCTTCAGGAACTCCTCGAAGATCTGCTTGGCTTGCTTGGGGTCATTAAGATCCTGTCGATAAATCTCGCCTTCAGTAAACAGGGCCTCCACACGATGTTTACTCCCGGGATATTCGCGGCGAAGGAACTCATATTGTCCGATGGCGTCGCGAAATGATTTTTCGTCGTCGAATGCGCGGCCGAATTGGACCATAAGTTCGCCCACGGCGAGCGCGCTGGCGTCGGCCTTGCTGGAGGTGGGCGCTATGTAATAGACCTTGCGATAGGCGTCAGTGACGCGGTTGTACTCTCGCTTCGTGCGCAGCCGGTCGGCTTTACCAGCGAGGGCTTCGCGCATCCGCTCTGCATTCTCAAATTGTGTGCGGGCAATCTGCTTTTTTTGTGCGACGGTACGCTTCGCGAAAGCGGGGGACGACAACAGAGACGCGAATGCGATTACCGTTCCGGATAGGATCAGTAATCGTCGATTTATTCTATTCATGCGCAATGCCGGTTCGCTGGGTTCTCGTTACACTCATTCGCGCTATTCATTCGTAAAGACTCTGTGGCCGTTGCTGCCTTGCGTGACGTGGATCGGATTGTTTGTCGCCGGGAAAGGATTGTCTTTCCCGTAAAGCTGAGTGATGCGATTCACGTAATTCCGCGTTTCCGCGTAGGGCGGCACGCCGCCGTTGCGCGTGACCGCGCCTGCTCCGGCGTTATAGGCGGCCAGCGACTTGCGCACGTCGCCATTGAAATTCTGCAGCAGCCCCTTGAAATGCCGCACTCCGCCATCGACGTTCTGAGTCACATCGAAAGGATTGCGCACATTGAGTTCGCGCGCGGTTGCCGGCATCAGCTGCATCAGTCCGATCGCGCCCTTGCGCGAAACAGCGTGCGGATTGAAATTCGATTCCACCTTGATAATGGAGCGCACAAGATTTACGTCCACATTATGGCGGGCAGCTGCGGCTTCAATGGCCGAGTCCACTTCCGCTTGCGTGATTTTGTGTCCGGACATCAGGCCTCGGGTATCCGGCGCGGTGGTTTCAACCGGAGTGGATGAGACCGCGACATTGGCGTCGCCACTGAGCCGGGGTGAGACGGAAACCATCTCCGCTACTTCTTTCGCCGCTGATTGTGCGCTGCGCATTGCCGCACGCGATGGTGGCGGAACCCGTTTCCAGCGATGCTCCACG
>JAOAPH010000209.1 GCA_025462835.1 Candidatus Angelobacter sp.
CAAGCCAGGCTCTTGTTCGAACGAATGCTAGGTTACGCGAACCATCTCGGACTTTACGCAGAACAAATAGGTCCGCAAGGCGAGGCGTTGGGCAATTTTCCGCAGGCCTTCACACATCTGGCATTGATCAGCGCCGCATTCAATCTGGACCGCATGCTGAAATGAGAAGCTACGGTAACGGTTTCGGCGGTGTGTGCGTAAACTCTCGAGCGACATTCAGCAATGCTGCTATACCGACCACTATACCGAAACGTTCCGCATTATCTGCGGCTGTTCTGTTCACCGGCGGATAATACAGGTTGTGCGTTGCTGTCAGAGCCGCAAGACCTCCAATGTGAGAGTAGTTGAAATTTGAGCGGCCGGAGTCCTGGTGTGTCACTACTGTTCTCGTAATTGCGTACCATAACCGCGAGCCAATACTGCCGCTCCCCTTCCTGAAATAACGAGGGTCCTGGTGAAAGAGTGTGGGTAAAAGTGCTTCGGAGTAGAAGCTGGCAACTGCGAGGCTCGCGGTCGCAGCGCCAAAGCGTTGCGCATATGGGCCGGCACCTTGTCCGTAATTGGGCGCAAGATCCCCTGCCTGTTCTATCCCGGCAACGGCGGCTGCGATTACGACAAAACTCGGATCGAACGTTTCACCTGCAAACACCCGAAACTTTTGTCGCGTGCTCAGGGGCGCAACACGACGTCCAGGCTGAACGCTTTCGAAATCCGGGAAGAAGTGTAGGAGTCGCCGTTTGACAATCGGCTGAGACCCAGCCGGCAAACTGGGATCCAGCACGGTTTGTGCCGCCACGTGAAAATTGCAAACGAATAGCGAAGCGAACAGGAGTAAGAGCGGCTTGATCTTGTCCATAGTTGTGTTCTCCGAACGCCAGCCCTAAGTTGCGAGAACCCAGTGTTCGCATTATTCAAGGCACGCGGAATTGCCAATCGGCCGAATCAATGAATTTCAGCGTTGGCAATGACGTTTGATGGCGTCTTGTTTGTTGAAGGAAGATGAGCCGCGCGAGAGAAAAGCTGGTTCGGTCGAATAGAGAGACTATCGAGCTTTCGCACGTACATGTTTCGCGGCAGCAAATACCACGACTTAACCGGCTTATTACCCGAGCATATCCCAGAGTTGCTTAGGGCACGCTCAATATTTCCTGCTTCTTGCTTTCCTGACGAGTGTGCCAAAGCACGAATGCGAGATAAACGATAACAATGATGTTGATGAGCAGTATGGCTGCTTTTAGCCAGCGGAAATGACGCAGGATCTCGTAAATCTCCCACGGAAGGTACAGGCACGCTGAGAGCATGGCGAACCACTCCGCCCAATCGCGTTGGCGCCAGAGTCCTATGGCTTCGACAAAGCGAACTCCCGCATAGACCAAGACTCCGAATGCGACCAGGAGTATTTGTTCCGAAGTAGCCTTGTCGGCGGCGCGGAAGACAGCTTCTGCGAATCGCGAGCCGGGGTTGACGTGGAGAACGTTCAAGACGTGATCAGCGACATCACTGAGGTCCTTGTGAGCGAATGAGAAGATGATGATTGCTCCGACAATGGCCAGCAATCCTTTCGAGCCTTCTATTATGGCGAGGGAGCGCAAACCGGCTTTATGAGAGCGTGAAACCATCTAACGTGAGATGCCCTCCGCATCGAAATGAATGTCGCCGCTGGAGCGGCAACGCGGGACGGTGACACTGGCCGGGTGCCCGGCTTCTCAAAGCATTGGGCTTCGCTGGATTGTTGAATCACAACAGCCACTCGCGATTGTTCGCCATGGATCTGGCAGAACATACCTCGGCTGTCGCATCTTAAAGAGAAAACAATGGTCCCAAGTGCAACGGGTGTTCCTGGTCACCTTGCGTTTGCCATGACTCTTGACTCGAGACGGAGAAAGGAAAAACTATGAAGCTTCACATTCGTATTCCCGCGATCATCGTGATGATGATCGTGCTCAGCACGTTGATGCTTGCACAGGAGGTCCAGACAGACTACGACCACCACGTTGATTTCTCGAACTACAAGACCTACTCCTGGGCGAAGGTGGAGACGTCAAACTCCATATGGGACGGCAGAGTCAAAGATGCAGTGGACAAGGAACTGCAATCGAAGGGTCTTTCGCAGGTGCCGTCGGGTGGTGATATTGCCGTTGTTGCAGTTGGTACGACTCGCGATAAACCAACGCTTGAAACTTTCTACAACGGCGGATTTGGCGGATGGGGCTGGCGCGGTTTCGGCGACACTGCTACCACTACGGTGCAAAACTACAAAGAAGGAACCCTCGTTGTCGATATGTTCGACCCCAACACAAAAAAGTTGCTCTGGCGGGGCACCGCTTCCGATACGCTTTCCGACAAGCCAGAGAAGAACACAAAAAAAATGGATAAAGGCGTCGAAAAGATGTTCAAAGATTTTCCACCCAAGGCAAAGACTTAGGACGGAAAGCGTGACGCCACATGCAACAAAGGGCATCCCGAAGGATGCCCTTATTGTCAGCGTGCGATCTGTTTCTAAAAAGTGAACCGCAAACCAAACTGCGAGCGCAAGGCGATAGGAGCGTCGCCGGAGAATCCGCGCTCCGCGCTCGCGGTGTCCGGTGAGCCAATACCAAAATATCCTACAGGCTGATTAAACGTGGAAGTTCCGACGCGCTCACCGAAGTTGTTTCCGAAGTTCGCGCGGTTGAACAAATTGAAGAACTCCCAGTAAAAGTTGACGCCTGCAGTTTCGCCGAACTTGAAAGCTTTGGCAAGACGCACATCCATTTGTACGTAGGGGTCGCCGGTATCAGACGTAATGACAGATGGATCGTCCCAGAAGCTTGCTGTGTAGCCGTTTGCTCCAAAGAAGAAAGTGCCTCCGAGCTTGGGCTCGTAGATGTAATTGGTGCCCATCTTCATATTGTGTCGGCCTACGATCCAGTTGAAGTCGTCGCGGAACTGATACTTCTGAATGAAGGTGGATTGGGGAACGTTGGCGTTTTGGCCGATCTCGAACCCCGCAGGGAAAATGATCTCCGGATTTGTGGTTGTACCGCCACCAGCAACGGGATATGTGAAACTTGTCGTCGGGTCAGGCTGGATGCTGTTGCCGAAATCCTGGAAATGCAACGAGATCGTATTTGTCTTATTGGGCGAGAATGAGTAGTTGTGCTGAATAGTGAAGTCATGGAACTGGTTGGAGTCTAACGTCGCTTGACTCAAGTCCGTGGTGAACGGCCGGCCAAGCTGGTCGTTAGGCTGCGTCCATCTCTGGCGACCATAACGGAAGTTGATGTTTTGACGTTGGCTGATAGTCCAATCGAGTTTCGCGGTTCCGAGGTGATCAATGAAAGAATCCGGCGCTTGTAGCGCTGGCAGCGCAAATCCCGCCGGAGGCACGAAGAGCGAAAGGTTGGTGAAGGCATCTGGCAGAACACTGATAGCACCGGGTTCGCGCTTTTGTTCGTAAGCGCCGAAGTAGAAAAGCTTGTCCTTTATGATCGGCCCGCCAACAGAACCGCCAAACTGATAGCGGTGAAATACTGGTTTGGGATTGCCTGCATCCTCGTTGAGCTTGTCGTTCTTATTCAGCGTGCTTAGCTGGAAAAAGCTGAAAGCTGAACCGTGCACGCTGTTGGTCCCGGACTTCGTAATTACGTTCACGATTCCGCCGACGGTGCGTCCGGATTCCGCCGTATAGCGGTTGGTGACGACATTGAATTCCTGAATACCCTCCACCGTAAAGTTCTGGACGATTCCGCCGACAACGTTGTCCTTGTTATCACCACCATCGACATTGATATCAAATTGGCGCCCATCGCCGCCGTTGAGGCTCATGTTCCCAACCTTCGTCTTGGTGGGATCAAAGTTCTGGGCCGGACGAACTCCAGGAACGAGGGTAGTAAGGTTGGCAAAGTTGCGGTTGAGCAGCGGCAGTCCTTCCACCTCCTGCGTCGAGACGGATCCGCCCACATCCGAGCGCCCGGTATCCACCAACGGCGCCTCTCCGGTGACGGTAATCGTTTCAGTGGCAGAACCGGATTTTAGATTCAGGTTCAGCCTTACCGCTCGCCCTACTTCCAACACCAAATCCTGAGCGATTGTGGAGAATCCTTTGCCTCCTGCTCGTAGCTGATATCTTCCCGGCGGGATCGCGGTGATGACGTAGTTTCCCGTTTGGTTCGATCTGGTTGCGCGTACGAATCCGCTATCAGGGTTCTTTAGTGACACTTCAGCCCCGGGCACAACTACCCCTGACGTATCTCTTACACGCCGTTGATCTCAGATGTGCTTACCTGTGCCCAGGCGATTGTTGTGAATAGCAAGAAACTCAAGACAGAAACAATTCTCCTAATATTCATTGGGGTTCTCCGGTACAGATTTGTGGTTTGGAACGGGGAGGAGAGGAGACGGGCGTGAACTGAAATATCACCGCGAATGCCGATCAGCGCGGTTTCAGCAAGAACAAGGGCCCGAGCTGGTAACTGTATAGTAAACACTTTGTAAAAATAAAAGCGTCAACTAACGCCACCTCAGGCGAGAGAAGCTGGAATTCTGGTAAGTTCAACGGTTGAAACAAGATGAACAAACAGGAGGCGTAATGAAATTCTTCACAAAAATGCTATTCGGCTGTATGGCAGCGCTCCAGCTGGCGTCGGGACAGACGCAATCTGAGAAAACGCAGCAACCTCCAGCGCCGCCGAAGCTGCAGCATTTCGAGCCGTCGCAGGTGGACAAGTCGGTCGATCCCTGCACTGATTTCTACCAATACACTTGCGGAAAATTCTTTAAAGAGAATCCCATTCCTCCGGACCAGGTGGTTTGGGGAACCGCCAGCCCACTCCGTCTTTGGAATGAAACGATCCTCCGCGAGACGCTGGAAGCAGCCGCCGCTAAGAAGCAAGGCCGAACTGCGAATGAACAGAAGATCGGGGATTACTGGACGGCGTGCATGGACGAGACCGCGATAAATAAATCAGCGCCCGCGGAGATCAAAGCAGAGCTCGCTCGAATCGATGCTATCCAAAACAAGTCGCAACTTGTGGATGCCCTTGCGCGGTTGCAATCACTGGTGCCGGGCTCCTGGGTTCCAGATGACAACGAGACTGAGACGGCAATGCTGGGTTTTACAGCGGCGCAAGACTATGACGACGCCAGCAGGGAGATCCCCCAATTTGACCAGGCGGGGATGAGTCTGCCAGGGCGCGATTTTTATCTGCGCGATGATCCACGATCTACGGAGATCCGTGCCAAGTTTGTGACGCACGTCGCAGAAATGCTCAAGCTGGCGGGAGAGTCAGAGGCGCAGGCGAATGCTAATGCCAAAACGGTGCTGGCGATGGAAACAGAAATGGCGAAGAATGCCATGGACAACATCAAACGCCGTGATCCGAAAAATGTTAACAACAAGATGCCGCTGGCGAAATTGCAAGCGCTGACGCCGGATTTCAATTTCAGGCGATATCTCACATTGGTGAAAGCTCCGGATTCAGAGCTATATCTGGTCACGTCGCCGGACTTCTTCCGCGGGCTGGAACTGATATTGCAGAGCCGTCCGCTGGAGGATTGGAAGACATATCTGCGGTGGTCGCTGCTGCACTATTCCTCTCCCACCCTGAGCGAACCATTTGTGCAGGAGAACTGGAACTTCTATGCCAAGACATTGTCCGGCGCCAAACAAATAACGCCACGATGGCGACGCTGTGTGCGCGCTGCCGATCGCGATCTTGGTGAAGCGCTTGGCCAGGCATACGTGGAGCGTGCCTTCCCGCCAAAGAACAAACAAGAAACAACAGAGATGGTCAAAGCGATCGAGAAAGCACTTGACCAGGACATCACCCAGCTCACATGGATGACGCCAGTAACAAAACAGAAAGCCAAGGAGAAGCTGCATTTGATCCTGGACAAAGTCGGGTATCCGGACAAATGGCGCGATTACTCCACTGTCAAGATCACGCCGTCGAGTTACTTCGAGAATGTTGCCGCGGCCAGCAAATTTGAGCTGAACCGCTGGATCCAGAAGATTGGCAAGCCCGTGGACCGCTATGAATGGACGATGACTCCGCCCACTATTAACGCGTACTACGATCCACAGATGAATACCATTAACTTTCCGGCAGGAATCCTGCAGCCACCATTTTTTGACGTCAAACAGGATATAGCCATCAACTTCGGGGCGGCGGGTTCCGTCATGGGCCATGAGACCACTCACGGATTTGACGATGAAGGCCGTAAATTCGATGGGCACGGCAACCTGCGCGACTGGTGGACTCCGGAAGATGCCAAAGCCTACGAGGAGCGCGCCAAGTGCATCAGCGATGAGTACACAGAGGAAGTCCCCGAGTACGGCGTTAAGACGAATGGGCTGCTCACGCTGGGTGAAGATACCGCGGACAACGGTGGTATCAATCTTGCATTGATCTCACTGGAAAACACTTTGCAATCACAAGGAAAGAAGGTTGATGCCAAAGGCGACGATGGCTTGACCGAGTCGCAGCGCTTCTTCTTCGGCTATGCAAACAACTGGTGCTCGCAATATCGGCCGGAGGTTGCGAGGACTGCGATCCTGACGAATCCGCACTCACTGCCGAGATTCCGTGTGAACAATGTGTTGTCAAACATGCCCGAATTTGCCAACGCTTTTGGTTGCAAGAAGGGGCAGCCTATGGTCCACGAGAAGGCCTGTCGCGTCTGGTAGATTGGTGATCGCAAATGAAAAGCCGCTCGGGTGGGCGGCTTTCTTTGTTGCGCAAGAATACTTCTTTAGAAAACGGTAACTGTCGTCGTGCCGGTCACAGTTCCAGAGGCGGCGGTGATGGTTGCGGTTCCGGCGGCAATAGCCGTGACGGCACCGGTGTTTGTCACTGTAGCAACGGCGGGATTGCTCGAACTCCAGGTAACAGAGTTTGTGGCATTGCTGGTGGTGTTGTCGGACAAGGTTGCCGTGGCAGTGAATTGCTGGGTTTGTCCGACGGTAAGCGTGGCATTCGTCGGAGAAATCGCGATACTGGTAATCACTTGCGTGCTGACGGTAAGCGTCGTTGAGCCTGTGACGCCACCATTGGTTGCGGAAATCGAAGTAGTGCCGGTCGCGACAGCGGTGGCCAGTCCGGAATTATCAATCGTGGCAGCGCTTGGCGAAGAAGAACTCCAAGTGGATTGCGCTGTGACGTCGCTAGTGGTGCTGTCGCCCAATGTTGCGGTAGCGGTGAATTGCTGAGTCTTGCCGGGCTGAATCGTGGGGTTAGTGGGAGATAGCGCGATTGAAACCACAGCGTTAGAGGAAACGAAAAAGTCCCCGCATCCAGCGAATAACAGGAGCGCCGCAGAGAACGTGAGCGCCGCCCGCAAGTTTTTAGGCAAGCCTTTCCAAAACCGCGGCAAACGCATTTCACCCATG
>JAOAPH010000007.1 GCA_025462835.1 Candidatus Angelobacter sp.
ATGTGCGCGCCTACATTCGGGGCTACACTTGCGCGAATGATGTGACCGCGCGTGACCTGCAAAAGAAAGACGGCCAGTGGACACGCGCCAAGGGCTTCGATACATTTTGTCCGTTGGGACCGGTGGTCTCCGACGAAGTCGACGTGACTTCGGGCATTGATGTGACTACGCAACTCAATGGCGAGCAGAAGCAGGGCGGCAACACGCGCGAGTTCATTTTCGCAATCGACGCGGTGCTGCGCTACATCACCGCTGCAATTACGCTGGAGCCCGGGGACTTGATTCTCACCGGCACTCCCGCGGGAGTCTCACCGATGAAATCGGGCGACGTGGTTGAAGTCAGCATCACTGGGATTGGAACCCTAAAAAATTCAGTGGCATAGGTGAAAGCCATGCTGAACACGAAAGATGTGATTGCATTTGTCCCGACCAGGGACGCAGAGAAGTCCAAGTCGTTTTACGAAGACAAGTTAGGACTTCGTTTCGTCAGTGACGACAAGTTCGCCATGGTCTTCGACGCTAACGGAACCATGTTGCGTATCGCGCGAGTCCCCAAGTACGAACCGGCGCCATTTACCATCCTGGGATGGCAAGTCACTGAAATCGCCGCAGTCGTCTCTGACCTCCAGAAACAGGGCGTAAAGTTTGAAAAGTATGAAGGGCTCGGCCAGGACGAACTGGGTATCTGGACTGCCCCAGGTGGTGCTGCTAAGGTAGCTTGGTTCAAAGACCCCGACGGGAACATACTGTCCGTCTCCGAACACGATTCAGGGCCACACGCGAAATCGCGGGCCGGATTAAGATTGGAGCTAGAATAAGCATATGAAATTCTTTCTCGATACCGCCAACTTCGAAGAAATCCATGAAGCCAACTCCCTTGGCATACTGGACGGCATTACCACCAATCCCACACTCATCGCCAAAGAGGGCAAGCCGTTCAAAGAAACCATCATTGCCATCTGCAATGAGGTGAACGGGCCAGTGAGTTGTGAGGTCATCGCCACCGACTGTGCTGGCATGCTCAAGCAGGGCCGCGATTACGCCACATGGCACAAGAACATTGTCGTGAAGTTGCCGACCACACGCGAAGGCGTAAAGGCCTGCAAGACCCTCACCGGAGAGGGCACAAAGACCAACTTGACCTTGTGCTTTACCCCGAACCAGGCACTGATCGTCGCGAAAGCGGGGGCGACATACGTCAGCCCGTTCATCGGCCGCCTCGACGACATCAGCGAGGACGGCATGCAGGTGATCAAGGACATCGTCCAGATCTACAAGAATTACGGATACACCACGCAGGTGCTGGCGGCATCGTTGCGCCACCCTATGCACGTGGTAAAGGCCGCGCTGGCCGGGGCCCACGTGGGCACGCTTCCGGCGAAGGTCCTGGACCAGATGTTCAAGCATCCGCTGACTGACAAGGGCCTGGAAACATTCCTCAGCGATTGGAAGAAAGCCAATACCGCGGGCAGCTAAGAGCTTCTCCTGCGATGATTAAGGGAGTTGCATGAGCCTGCAACTCCCATCCCGCATCTATCATCTTCTCTGAATGTTTGTTCCTGAATCTGGGTGGCACTTCCGAATGAACCGCATCACCTCGATCACCATTGCTGGTACTACCGCCCTAGCCGCGCTGGCACTGACGTTTTGGCTCCGCAGCAAGCGGAAGAGTCCGGAAGAATACGAACGTGAGCGCCGCCTGCGCATCAGCACCGCAGGCCGCATCACAGATGGCACCGTCCTCGACGCGCAGGAGATGAGCGTCGGTGAGAAACCGGCACAGCTGGTGATCTATCGCTATGACGTTGCCGGAGTCTCCTATGAGGCATCGCAGGACATCACCCATCTCCGGCAATTTGTTGACCTGCACACCTGCCGCATCGGACTACCTACGTCCGTGAAATACGATCCGCAGAATCCCGGCAACTCCATCGTCATCGCTGAGGGTTGGGTTGGGTTGAGGATGTAGTCGGGCCTGTCCTGCAAAAGCAAATGGAATCGGGATTTCAATGTGCGGGCTGTGGCGAATGGAATGACACTGTCGTTGACCACTCCGCCGGTTTCCAGCAGCAGTACATAGAGGACTGCCAGGTCTGCTGCAAGCCGAATGTGCTGCGCGTCTCCTACAATGAAGACCTGCAAGGCTTTGAGATCGAGGCGGAGTTGGAATAACTGCGATTTCAGCAACTTTCTGCTGCTTCGTGCGTCCAATCTTCAGATAATCACTTCAGCCACTTCGCTTCCCGCCAGGTTGCTAGAATAGACAGAGTTGATAACACCTTCCTATGGCTGATCTAAGTCCCGTAGCGGCTTTTGTTGCTGGTACTGTTTCGTTCCTCTCGCCCTGCGTATTGCCGCTGGTGCCGGGATACGTCTCCATGATCTCTGGCACAACTGTTGACGAGATCCAACAGCAGTCGGGTGACCGCAAGTTGCTGGCCGGAGTCATGGTCAAGTCACTCAGCTTTGTTCTAGGGTTCAGCGTTGTGTTCATCGCGCTGGGTGCGGCGGCGACCAAGATTGGACAACTCACCCGCAACTATCATTCGGTCCTCGGCATAGTCGCCGGAGCTATCATCATCATCTTCGGACTGCACCTCACCGGCATTTTGCAGATCAAGGCCCTGTACGCGGACAAGCGCATTCATTCGGTCGCCAGCGGCACGTCGGTGTGGGCGGCATTCGCGGTGGGATTCGCATTCGCATTCGGATGGACGCCCTGCATCGGCCCGATCTTATCCGCGATACTCGCGCTGGCCGCTTCGCAGGGGACAGTCAGCAAGGGAATCCTCCTGTTATCGATTTATTCGTTGGGACTGGCAGTGCCGTTTCTGCTCACCTCGCTGGGCATCGAGCGATTTCTGGCCTTCTACTCGCGTTTTCGGCAGCATCTGCATAAAGTAGAAGTGGGCAGCGGCGTGCTGCTGATCTGCCTGGGACTGCTGATCGGATTCAACAAGTTCACCGTGCTGAATCAGTATCTCGGGTTTCTCAACCAGTTCGTGTTGAAATTGGAAAGGCTGTTTACATAGTGCGTAACGCAATCGTTCTCACAGTCGTCGCCCTGATTGTCGCGGCAATGATTTTCTCGGCATCTCGCGGTTCTCGATCGGCCGCTAACTCCGGATTAGTGCAAGGCCAGGATGCGGGACTTCAGGGAGACCTGAAGGGCAAAGTCGCACCGAATTTCGAACTCACGACTATCGACGGCAAGAAGATGAAACTCTCTGACCTTAAAGGTAAGGCCGTGGTCCTGGATTTCTGGGCTACATGGTGTGTCCCCTGCAAGATCGAGATGCCGTGGTTCGTCGAATTGCAAAACCAGTACGGCCCTGAAGGACTGGCCGTCATCGGCGTGGCCATGGATGATTCGTCCAATGAAGAGATCGCGAAATTTGCCAAAGAGTTGGGAGTGAACTATCCCATCCTGCGCGGCAAGGAAGCAGTCGGCGAGGCCTATGGCGGACTGCCGGGACTGCCGACAACGTTCTTCATCGGGCGCGACGGAAAGATCGTGGACCAGGATGCGGGCTTGGTCAGCCGCAAAGTGATTGAGGAAAACATCAAAATTGCGTTGGCGCAAGGCTCAGCTAACGCAGCGGTGGCTAGCACGGACGCGTCTCAGGAGAAAAAATGAGAACGAAGAAATATCTTTTGCTCTCGCTTCTGATATTTGCAGCCAGCGTCGTCTTTGCGCAGGATGATTTTGCGCGTCCGAGGCAAAAAGGATTTGTCACCGTTGATGCCTCGCCTTCGGTAACCCTTGCTCCCGGCAAGCCGGGCAAACTCGAGATCAGGTTCCGTGTAAACAGCGGATACCACATCAACTCCAACAAGCCGCACTCGGAATTGCTGATTCCCACCACGGTTCAATTTGCGCCGTCGGACAAGATCACTGTTGGCAAGATTTCTTATCCGGCGGGCGAGGAGTTCGCGCTGAAGTTTTCACCGACCGAAAAATTGGATGTCTATACCGGCGACGTGCTGGTAACGGCTCCGGTGACCGCTGCAAAGGGACTCGCACCGGGAAATTACACGTTGAAGGCGGAACTGCGATATCAGGCCTGCAACGACAATTCCTGCTTCCCACCCAAGACCGTGCCGATGGAAGTGGCGGTCAAGCTTAAAGCCAGCCAGTAGCAACTTACATAATCACAATGAGGGTGGTTGGGGTCTTTGGCGGCTCAGTTCGGCTTCACGCTCCCGAACATATATCTGAAGTTGCCGTGTGTTTGTAATCGGGGCACGGCTTCAGCCGTGCCATAAACGACCCCGAGAGATTCGGGCTTGAGCCCCTGAAGCCCGCAGGGGGCGGTGAATACTAGCCCGGCACATTAGTGCCGAGTCCTCACAGATTCGGCGCGTTCTTTAGCCGCGCAACTGCCTTCTCTTTGCCCAGCGCCACCATCACTGCAAACAAACTCGGCGCCACTGCCTGTCCCGTAAGCGCCACGCGCGATCCGTTGATCAATGCGCCTGCCTTTACGTTCTTTTCCGTAGCGAAATCGCGTAGCACCTGTTCTGTACTCTGCTCGGTGAATTCTGTCGCAGCGGCGTAGTGCTCGGCCAATTCCGCCAACATCGTACGCACGGCCGCGTCTTTCAAGAATTTCTCCACCGCCGCAGGGTCGGTCTGATAAGCATCCGTAAAGTAACCGCGAAACGCATTAGCAAAATCCTTGAGATTGCGCGCCCGCGGTTTGAGCAGGTCGATCATCTTCAGCAGATACGATTCGTCCCCTGCTTGCAGATCCGGTTTCACTCCCGCAAGCTCCCATTCATGGCGTACAAGCGGCAGCAACCGCTCACTCGGATACGCGCGAATGTATTCGGTGTTGAACCAATCGAGCTTGGCGCGGTCGAAGACTGCGTTCGAGTGGGAAATATTTTCTAGGCTGAACGCGGCAATCAATTCCTTGTCGCCCAGGATCTCTTTCTCTGAGTTCTCCGGAGTCCATCCCAGCAGCGCGAGAAAATTGCGGAAGGCCTCGGGCACGATGCCTTCATCCCGATACGACATCACACTGGTTGCGCCGTGCCGCTTGCTGAGGCGCGTCTTGTCCGGCCCGAGGATGAGCGGCACGTGTGCGAATATCGGCAGCGGTGCTCCCAGCGCCTGATATTGCAGCATCTGTTTCGGCGTGTTGGAGAGATGGTCAGCGCCGCGGATGATGTGCGTGATGCGCATATCAATGTCATCAGTGACGACACTGAGGTGATAAGTGGGAATGCCGTCCGAGCGCAGCAGGACGAAATCTTCCAACTCGGTATTCGCAAATTCGACATTGTCGAAGACGGCGTCGGGGACGACCGTGACTCCAGTCTCCGGCACCGCAAAGCGCAACGCGCATGGCTCACCAGCGGCGCGACGTCGGTCCACCTCTTCTTTCGACAGCTTGCGGCAGATGCCTTCGTATTTCGGAGGGCGTCCTTCGGCTTGTGCGCGTGCGCGACGAGCTTCCAATACTTCTTTCGTACAAAAGCAGTAGTAAGCATGTCCGGATTGCAGCAGTTTTTCCGCCGTCGCTCGATACAGCGGCAAGCGCTTCGACTGGAAGAATGGGCCTTCGTCCCAATCGAGGCCCAGCCAGGTCATCCCTTGAACAATGCCCTCGACCATCTCCTCGGTCGACCGCTCAAAATCAGTGTCTTCGATGCGCAGGACCATCTTGCCGCCAACGTGCCGCGCAAAGAGCCAATTGAAAAGGGCGGTGCGCGCACCTCCAACGT
>JAOAPH010000016.1 GCA_025462835.1 Candidatus Angelobacter sp.
TGGACCTACTTCAATTTTGCGTTGATCAACGAACAGACCGGCGAGGCCTATGACTTCGGTCGGGAAGTCAGCTATTACTACGGACGCGATAGCGATGGCAGTTGGAGTGAGGGCAGTAGGACGGACACCGCCGTGATCCCCACCGTTCCCCCCGGACATTACTATCTGCGCGTGGAACCGGAGATGTCGGTGGGCGCGTACCCCGTGCATTACACGCTGCAACTGGAGCGCGACGTACCTTCCCTCTCGTTCTTCTTTATCGCCGCGCTTCTGCTCTTGCTTCCCCCGGCATTCATGAGCGCGCGGGCTTTTCGGTTTGAGTTCCGCAGATGGCAGGAAAGTGATTACGCAGTTTCTTCAGGAGACAGTAGCGATGATGACTAAACTTTATGTCGGTTACGGAGCACTGATCTTGAGCCTTCTGGCCACTTCTGAATTTCGTGGATGGAGTCTCATGCCGGTGAACCAACTCAAGGATGTTCCCAAATCCATACGCGACAATCCCGGCGCGTATCGATCGCACTACGCCTTTTATCACCACTACAGCGGAGGCAAGTAAGATGAATCCGAATTACATGAGCAACATTGTTGGCGCGGTGACGTTTGCCACAATCGGCATTGTCATATTCGTCGTCTTTTTCCTGATACTGGATTGGGTGACTCCTTACGATCTTTGGAAGCAGCTCTGCGAGGAGAAGAACCAAGCTCTGGCAACAGTGGTGGGCGCGGCGACGGTGGGCATTTGCATCATCATTGCCGCCGCCATTCACTAAAGCGATCTGACCTTGGCCCCGTTACTCTTCATCTCTATTCTGCTGATCGCCGCCTGCGGGCTCATCTATGAGCTCATCGCCGGCGCGCTCGCCAGCTATCTGCTGGGTGACAGCATCACTCAGTTTTCCACCATCATCGGCAGTTATCTGTTCGCGATGGGCATCGGCAGTTGGCTCACGCGATATATCTCGCGCAGCCTGGTAACGCAATTCATCTGGATCGAACTGATGGTCGCCGTCTTCGGCGGATTCTCGTCATCCATCCTGTTCCTCACTTTTGCTTACACGCAGGGATTCCGCGTATTGCTGTATTTCATCGTGATCGTTATCGGGATGCTGGTGGGACTGGAGATCCCGCTGCTCATGCGCATCCTGAAAGACCGCTTTGAATTTCGCGACGTCGTCGCCAACGTCCTAACGTTCGACTATCTCGGCGCGCTTGGCGCATCGCTCTTGTTCCCCATCGTGCTGGTGCCGCAACTCGGGCTGGTTCGTTCGGCGATCCTGTTCGGCATCGTCAACGCCGCAGTGGCGCTGTGGGGCACCTTTCTTTTCAAAGGACAGCTGCGCTCGCCGCAGCCATTGCGCTTCGCGTGTCTCGTTGTGCTCGCGCTTTTGTGCGCGGGAATGGCGGGGGCGAAGCACGTAATCGCCGCTGCCGACGACAGCCTCTACGCCGATGAAGTCATCTTCGCAAAGGACACTCGCTATCAGCGCATCGTCATCACACGCTGGCGAGATGACACTCGTCTCTTCCTCAACTCGCATCTGCAATTCAGTTCGCGGGATGAATATCGCTATCACGAAGCGCTCGTTCATCCCGGCCTTGGAGCGAACCCGTCTGCGCGGCGCGTGATCGTGCTCGGAGGCGGCGATGGCCTCGCCGTTCGCGAGATTTTGCGTTATCCCAATGTCGAGAGCATCACGCTGGTCGATCTCGATAAGCAGATGACGGAGATGTTTCGCTCGAATGACATTTTGAGCAAGCTGAATGGTGGCTCGCTGGCCTCGCCCAAGCTGCACGTGATCAACGCCGACGCATTTCCCTGGCTCGAACAAAACACCGATATGTTCGACTTCGCCATCGTCGACTTTCCCGATCCGACTAACTATTCGCTGGGCAAACTTTATACGACTGCGTTCTATCGTCTGCTGGCGAAGCACATCACCGCGAATGGGATGATCGTTGTCCAGAGCACATCGCCGATGTTCGCGCGGCAATCGTATTGGACGATCGTGGAAACGCTGAAGCAGGCGGGACTGCAAACCTATCCGTATCACACTTACGTGCCCTCGTTCGGGGAGTGGGGCTTCGTTCTGGCGAGTGCGAAAGGGGCGACATATTCTCCTCCGCGACAATTGCCGAAAGACTTGCGCTTCCTCACCGTCTCCGCCATTCCGGAGCTCTTTGAATTTCCAGCTGACATGCAGCCTGTCGCCGCGGAGGCAAACCGGCTGAACGATCAGAATCTTGTTCGCCACTACGATCGCGAGTGGCGCGACATCAGTCATTAAAACCCAGCTTTTAGTTCTTAGCCTTTAGCTTCAAATGCGCAAAAAACCCACTCCCGTAAAACTCTCACGTCGCGACTTCCTCGCCGCTAGCAGCGCCGCGCTGATTGGCTTGGGACTGAAGACTGATCGGCCGATTGCGGGCGGCTTCGTCAATGAGTCCTTTCAACTCGGACACATGCTGCGCGATCGCCAGCCATTTCCCAAGACAACGAAGACGGAGAAATTCCCAATCGTGATTGTGGGTGGAGGGATGGCCGGGCTCTCGGCTGCATGGCAACTCGAAAGGCGCGGCTTCCACGACTTCGTCCTGCTGGAGATGGACAAACAGCCCGGCGGCAATTCCCGCTGGGACGAGAATGAGATCACTGCATATCCCTGGGCCGCGCACTACGTTCCCGTTCCGAATGCCAGGGCCACTTTTGTCCGCGAGCTCTTTGAAGAGTTCGGCGCGCTCAAAGATGGCAAGTGGGAAGAACGCTATCTCTGTTTCACTCCGCAAGAGCGGCTGTTCATCCATGGACGATGGCAAGAAGGCATCGAGCCGGCCGTCGGACTTACAGACCGTGATCGCGAGCAGTTCAAGCGATTCGACGACCTGATGCAACAGTTCCGCGCCAGTAAAAGCTTCACCATTCCCACGCAGCTCGGAATCGACAGCTCGCATTCATTAGAGATCGCAAAGCTCGACCGCATCTCCATCGCCGAGTGGATGCAGCAGCAGAAATTCGATTCCACATACTTGCGCTGGTATGTGGACTACGCATGTCGCGATGACTATGGCGCGCCCGCGGCTGCAACTTCCGCGTGGGCGGGTGTCCATTACTACGCCTCGCGCGAGCATGAGGAAAAGGGTCCGCTCACCTGGCCTGAAGGCAACGGATGGATCGCACGACGGCTGATCCAAAAACTTAATCGCTATATCCGGCCACAGGCCATGGTTCACCGCATTGCAAAAGATAAAAGCCGCAATCGCTATAGCGTACTCGCCGGCGACACCGAATTCATCGCCGACGCGGTGATCTTTGCCGCACCTACTTTTCTGGCGCCCTATTTGATCGAGGGCATGTCGCCCGCGCTCACCAAAGACTTTGTCTATTCGCCGTGGCTTACAGCGAACATCACTCTCGATCGACTGCCCCGCGAGATTCACAACAGTGAGACTGCTTGGGACAACGTCATCTATGATTCGCCGTCGCTGGGCTATGTGGTAGCCAATCACCAGAGCATTCGCCAGCACGAAGAGCGCAGCGTCTGGACCTACTATTGGGCGCTCGCAGAAAAGACTCCGCCCGATGCCCGACGATTCCTTCTTGAAAAAGACTGGGCCTATTGGAAAGACGCGATCCTTGCCGATCTCAGCCGCATCCATCCTGACGTTCGCGATTGCGTCAGCCGCATCGACATCATGCGCATGGGACACGCGATGATCCACCCATCCGTGGGCTTCATCTTTTCCGAAAATCGACGAGCACTCGTGCGCTCGCACACTGGACTCGATCGGCTCTTCTTCGCCAACTCTGACCTCAGCGGCATCTCCATCTTTGAAGAAGCGCAGTATCGGGGAGTAACGGCTGCGATGAAGGCGATGGTTGCACTCGGCAAGCATTAGCGCCAACATCCGCCTACAACGCTGAGAGTTCTTCCGCTGAATTGGATTCGACATCGAAGCGGTCAAGGAGCCAATTCGATGAAAGCGTTGCTTCGTCTCGTAATCGTTTGCACACTGGCCATCTCTTCTTTCGCGCAAGATGCTGGCCCCGGTCTGACCGTTCATGGTGGTTTCGGATACACGCCGCTGGTCGGCCCTCTGTCGAGAAACCTGGACAATGGATGGAATTTCCAGATTGGCGGAGGCTTCATGTTCTCGCGGCATTTGGGCTTTGTGGGCGACTACCAATACAACCACCTGGGAGTGCCGCAAGACGTGCTCAATGCACTGGCCGTGCCTGATGGCAACGCGCACGTCCAGTCGCTGACATTCGGGCCGGAGATTCGCTTTGCACCTAGCCGCCCGATCAGCCCTTATCTTATCGGCGGCATAGGTTGGTACCGTCGGACAGTTGAGTTCACTTCACCTACGCTGACGACGGCAACCATCTTCGATCCGTTCTTTGGGTTCTTCTTCCCTGCTATTGTGCCGGCGAACGTGGTGCTTGGATCTATCACGCGGGATGGCTTTGGCGGCAACGTAGGTCTGGGCTTCGCCTTCGGCTTCCACGAATCGCGGGCAAGATTGTTCGTGGAGGCGAGATACCACCAGGCATCGATGGAACGTAGAGACACACAGATGGTGCCATTCACAGTTGGCGTTCGCTGGTGAACAGCCTGTTCTCGAGCGCCTTCGTCTATCCCTGTCGCTTGGGTTCCTGATAAAGGCCGATCACATTTCCTGCCGGATCGCTACACCGCATTGTGATCTCCGGAGCGTCCGTACCGCTCCTGGGTTCCGGAGGTGTGCTGGGGGGAGCCTCGATATTTCAGCTCCTCGCGGTGGCCGTAACTATCTCCGTCCTGCTCATTCCTGACGCTCGCATGCGCCTGTTTGGGGACAATTGGCGGATGCAGCTGTGTGCAAGTGTGATTTTGCTGCCATCTTTGGCTCCAGATTTGTTCAAGATAATTCCCGCACAGGAACTTCGCGGGCCCATGTTATTGGTGACAGTCCTGATGATGGCACCGGTTTCCATCGCTTCAGGTGGGGCTCTCAATTGGATCAGAGATTTCAGTCTCATCTCGCGTCAGCGGCAATAATCTGTCCGTCGCCTGCTTGCCAGTTACGCCTGACTTCTCCCGAAATAGCTCACCTTTGGTAGAATAGATTCAAGTATCAGAAGTGGCTCGTGAGCGGTTCTGCAATAGCTTTGCCTGCCTCAGATGTCCTCCGAACTTGAGAGATTCGTCCTAGAGATCTAAAAATCCTCGCAATTCTTTAAAGAGATATTAAGCAATACGACAGGAAAACCTTGACTATCGGCATTCGCAACATTGCAATCATCGCCCACGTTGACCACGGCAAGACCACGCTGGTGGACGCCATGCTTCGCCAGAGCGGCACGTTCCGCGCCAATGAACACCTTGAAGATCGCGTCATGGACTCCAATGATTTGGAGCGCGAGCGCGGTATCACCATCCTGGCCAAGAACACGGCCGTCTTCTATCACGACATGAAGATCAACATCGTGGACACGCCCGGTCACAGCGATTTCGGCGGCGAGGTGGAACGTGCGTTGAAAATGGTGGACGGTGTGATGCTGCTCGTCGATGCCAGCGAAGGCCCGCTGCCGCAGACGCGCTACGTCCTGGCGAAGGCGCTGGAGCAGAATCTGCCGCCGATCCTCGTGATCAATAAGATCGATCGTCCCGATGCGCGTGCCGCTGAGGTGTTGAACGAAGTCTATGACCTCTTCATCGATCTCGACGCCAAGGAAGAGCAGCTCAACTTTCCCGTGTTGTACACGAACGCGAAGGTGGGCACGGCGACGACTGATCCGAAAGTCCCAGGCGAGGATCTGCAACCGCTCTTCGAATCGATTTTGAAGACCATCCCCACGCCCAAGGGCACCTGGAATGGGCCCCTGCAGATTCTAGTCGCCAACCTCGATTACAGCGATTATCTCGGACGCCTCGCCATTGCGCGTGTATTCAACGGCACGTTGAAAGTTGGCGAAGAAGTCGCGATTGCCAAGCTGGACAAGACGTTCCACAAGACAAAGATCACAAAACTGTTTTCATTCAACGGCCTGAAGCGCGTGGACATACCGCAGACCGAGGTCGGCGACATCATCGCCGTCGCTGGAGTCGAAGGCATCACCATCGGCGAGACCATTACCACGGTCGAAAATCCCACCCCGCTGCCGCACATCGCCATCGACGAACCGACCATCGCGATGCAGTTCACCATCAACACTTCCCCGCTCGCCGGACGCGAAGGACATCTCGTGACTTCGCGCAATCTGCGCGACCGGCTCGATAAAGAACTTCTGACCAACGTGTCATTGCGCGTGGAATCGGACAGTACAGATATGTTCCGCGTCGCCGGCCGCGGCGAGTTGCAACTGTCCATCCTGATCGAAATGATGCGCCGCGAAGGATATGAACTCACGGTGGGCAAACCGGAGATCGTCACCAAGCGCGTGAATGACAAACTGATGGAACCAGTAGAACTGCTCACCATCGACATCCCGGAATCCTTTGTGGGCGTTGTCATTGAGAAGCTTGGCGCCCGCAAGGCGCAGATGAGCAAGATGCACAACCACGGTTATGGACGCGTGCGCATGGAATTCAAGTGTCCCAGCCGCGGACTGATCGGACTGCGCAGCGAGCTTCTTACCGACACCCGCGGCACCATCGTCATGAATTCCCTCTTCGACGGTTACACCGAATGGCTGGGCGAGATTCCGCATCGTCTGACCGGTGCGCTGGTATCAGACCGCGCTGGTGTGACCACCTCGTTCGCGTTGTGGAACCTTCAGGAACGTGGAGAACTTTTCACTGGCCCCGGAACCGAGGTCTATGAGGGCATGATCATCGGCGAAAATGCCCGCGACAACGATTTGGACGTCAACGTAGTGCGCGAGAAGAAGATGTCGAATATGCGCTCATCCGGCGCCGACGAAGCCATCCGCCTGGTGCCGCATAAGGCACTCAACCTGGAACAGGCGATCGAGTTCATTGCCGATGACGAGTGCGTCGAAGTGACTCCCAAGAATCTGCGACTTCGCAAGAAAGTCCTTCAGGCGAACAGACGACCCAAAAAGAACGCCGCATTTGTTTAGACAGACAAAATGGCGGGGGTAGCCCTCCGGCTGCCCTCGCCGGCGGTACCGCCCGCCCCAAGCCCTAAAATCTACTAAACCCATCTACAATGCTGGTTACTCCGGAATCGTTTTTGTGTTACTTTATCGCCAACATCCAGAGACGCTGTTGCGGCTACAATAAGTGTGGCCGCTGGAACTCGGCCTCTTTTCTTTAGGTGACTGCAAGGGCCGCGGGTTCATTCGTTCTTCAGGAACTCGGGAGTTCTGTTTTCGGAGTTCAAGCTAAATTATGGCGCTCGGTTTCGGCTTCAACAAAGCGAAGGTCTTGGCCTCGGCGGAGAAATACGTCCAGCAGGGCAAGCTTCAGAACGCGATCTCTGAGTACGAGAAGGTCGTAAAAGAAGATCCCAAAGACCTCACCGTCCTCAATACGATCGGCGATCTGAACTCCCGTATCGGGAACAACGACCAAGCGGCAATCTATTTCAAAAAAGTTGGCGAGGCGTACGCCACGAATGGCTTCACGGTTAAAGCCATCGCGATGTACAAGAAGCTCACCAAACTCACTCCCCACGCCACTGATTGCCTACAGAGGCTGGCCGAACTTTATACCGTTCAGGGCCTCTACAATGACGCCCGCACGCAGTATGTCCATGTGGCCGATGCCTATCTGAAGTCGGGCAACAATGACGATGCCGCGAAGATCTTCCAGAAGATCCTGGAACTCGATCCTGACAATGCCGCCATGCAAAGCAAGCTGGCGGACCTTTATATAAAGCTGGGCAAGAAATCCGAAGCCCGAAACATTTACTTCACCGCCGCGCAATCGCTCTATTCCAAGCAGGCCATGGACGCGGCCGATGAAGCCCTTGGCCACGTCCTCAGTCTTGATCCTAAAAACGTCGATGCCTTGCTGCTTCGCGGCACTATCGCTGCGGAATCTGCCGATGGCGCCAACGCCGTCAAGTACTTGCGCGACATACCCGATATCGATTCGCGCCCCGAAGCTCTGCGCAGCATGTTGCGCGCTCATCTGCTGCTGAAGGATGCAACCGAAGCCCGCGTGCTCGCGGTAAAGCTCATCAACGTCCATAACGATCTGAACGGTATTACGTGGTGTGCGGAAGCATTGCTCAGCGCCGGCAGCTTTGCGGAGTCCCTAGCTTTGTACGAGGAATTCGCCGACAAGGTGCTCGCATCCAACGGCCCTGCGCTACTGAAATCCCTGAATTCGGTCATATCGCGGGTGAAGGACAGCACCGAGGCGCTGGAGTCGCTGCAAAATCTCTTCCGCAAGGCGGGCGATACCAGCCATGAAGCAGAGATCATGGAACTGCTCGCCCATGCTTACGTCCAGGGAAACCAGTTAGTCAAGGCCCGAGATCTGTATCACCAGCTTGCGGCAAATGAACCTGAAAATCCGCTGCATTCTCAGAATTACAAGCAGATCGTGGTCAAGCTGGGCGAAGATTCCGCCTCAGCGCCCCTGACGGCTGAGCAAGGCGCTCAGGCGTTCATGATGGATGAGGCCGACCATAAGACTCCGGTCGTCCACCAGAGCTATCCGAATGAGATTGCCGCCGCGGTGCAATCAGCGCTGACTGATTCGGAACTGTTTGATTCATACAATCTGCCTCTGAAGGCTATCCCGCCGCTGGAGGCTGGCCTTGCACAGGCGCCGCGCGATTTTCAGATCAATCAGCGACTGTCCACCCTCTACGCAAAGGTCAATCGATTCGCTGATGCCGCGCGCGCGTGCAACATCATTCGCGAACTTTACGCGGAGAATGATCATCCTGAGGAGTCGCAGAAATACGCTGACCTCGCCGCACGTTATCTCCAAGCCACTCCCGACGCATCAGTTGCCCAAGCCGCGTCGGCGGTGATGGAGCCAGAAGCAGCTGTCGCGGAGGATTACGGATTCAGCGTCGATGTAACTCCGCCCGAAGCCCCGGCTGTAAATCTGTTGAACTTGACTCAGGCAGCGCCTGCGGAGATACCTGCGGTTCCAGAGCCGGTTGCCTTCGAAGGTCCTGCCACTGCAGCCGCTTCGCATGAGCTTGACGTCGATCAGTGGGAGAGCATGCTCTCCGTTGATGAGCCTCCACCAGCCGCCGCTGCGGCCGCCGAGGTCCCCGTGATTTCGATGGAAGTGGAACCGCCGGCCATGGAGATGAACATCGAAGCCGCGCCGGAACAGGCTGTTATCTTCGATCTCACTGAGAGTTCCGACGGCGCATCGGTTTCTGAGTTCTCGTTCGAAGTGCAGGCGGAAGAACCGGCGCCACCAGCGCCGCCAGTAGTCGCTGTTCCAGCACCGCCGGCGCCGAAACCCGTGGTTGCGCCTGCTCCGCCACTTCCGGTCGTTGCTGCTCCGCCTCCGCCCGCTCAACAGACAGCCGTTGCTGCTGCAGCTGCCCCCGTAATTTCAAAGCCCGCACCTGCTGCCTCCGACGATCTCCTCGGAGACTTGGTATCGGATCTAGAAGATTCTCTCGGCGATGCCTTCGATTTCGGCGGCAAGCCCGCCGCAGCTGCGCCTCCCGCTCCTGCTGCACCCATGGCAGCCGCGGCAGCCGTCGCTCCCACGCCAGTAGCGCCGGAATCCGTGCCTGCAGGTTTCAGCTCGATGGGACACGAGATGCCAACCGCTGCTCCCGAGATCGAGCATCATGAAGCTGCTTCCGCTCTCTCTGATATGTTCTCCGAGTTCAAAGAGGACGCGGAAGAGACTGCCGGACAGGCCGAAGATCCGGACACGCACTACAACCTCGGGATTGCATTCAAGGAAATGGGATTGCTCGACGAGGCGATCGGAGAATTGCAGAAGGTGTGCCACGCCGTCGAGCAAGGACATCCCTTCGACCAGAGCATGCAGGCCTACACATGGTTGGCCCAATGCCTGGTGGACAAAGGAGTACCGCAAGCGGCTGTCCGCTGGTATGAAAAAGCCTTACTTGTTAAGAGCATCACTGAGGACGGGCGCCTGGCCGTGAACTATGATCTAGGCTGCGCCTTTGAAATGGCCGGCAACCAGAAGAAGGCTTATGAAACCTTCATGGAAGTGTACAGCTCTAATATTGATTATCGTGACGTAGCCGACCGCATCAAGAGTCTTAAAGTGTAAAATTTAACTTGTTCTGCTGCATCTAAGTTCTCTTGAACAGCGGATTGCCAACCTTGAATTCCACTCTCAGCGACATGCCGAAACCGACATCGCCAGCAGGCGAGTCAAAGCCTCCAAGCCGTACCGATATCTGGCTTCAACGCCTCAAGCTGGCTGTCGAAGTTATTTTCTTTATCGAGCTGGGAATGTTGCTGGTGGTCTTGCCATGGACTCCGCTGTGGTCAGAAAACAGCCTGCTGGTGATGCATCCCCCTTGGCGGGCCTTGGTGGACCACGGCTTCGTGCGCGGTGCGCTCACCGGACTCGGCTTGATCAATATCTGGATCGGAGTCTGGGACGCAGTTCATTACCGCGAATCCGATTAAGGCTCTTCCTCTCCCGTCTCTGCTAGTAACAAAGTAGTGCTTGCCGTATCCTTATTAGCTCGCCATGGATAAAGATAAAGACGACCAGAACAAACCAAAAGACAAGCCACGCTCAGGCAAGGAGAAGGCCAACGCCGGAACTCCGAAGCCTTTCCGCTCGCCGCTCGCGTACGAAAACCCCGCGTTCATCCACGGCCCGGAAGGCCGCAGTCTTCGCATCCTGGCCGAATACTGGGAGCCGCTGGGCCGATTCCGCAAAGAGCGCATTCAGGACACTGTCGTCTTCTTTGGCTCGGCGCGTTTCGCCAGCCTTGATGCGGCAAAGCAGAAACTGGAATTGTTGGAAAGACCAGGATCGGCGAAGCCGGCTCCTCCCGAAGAACAGCCAAATGGGATCTCAGGTGTGGTCTCGACAGACGACGAGCTGGAGACCATCACCGGCGTCGATCATCGCGGAGAACTTTCGTTAAAGGTGAAACGCGCCCACGCCGCGGTGGAGATGGCGCGCTACTACGAAGATGCGCGCAAGCTGGCGCACATGCTCACCGAGTGGACTATGCAGATTCCCTCCAAGCGGCACCGCTTTGTAGTGACCTCCGGCGGCGGCCCGGGAATCATGGAAGCCGCCAACCTTGGCGCCTATGAGGCAGGAGGCAAGACCATCGGCCTCAACATTCGCCTGCCCTATGAGCAGATGCCGAATCCGTATATCACTCCGGAACTGAATTTCGAGTTCCATTATTTTTTCATGCGCAAGTACTGGTTCGCGTATCTGGCCAAAGCGCTCGTGGTCTTCCCCGGCGGCTTCGGCACCATGGACGAACTCTTCGAGCTGCTCACACTTGCCCAGACGGGAAAGCTGGCAAAAAAGATTGTCGTGATCATTTACGGACGCGAATACTGGAACCGCATCGTCAACCTCAATGCCATGGCAGACTGGGGCGCGATCTCACCCAAAGATCTCGAGCTCTTCCAATTCGTGGACACCCCGGAAGAGGGATTCGAAGCCCTGAAAGCAGGGCTGACGAAATATCACTTGGAAGCTCCGCAGATCCGCAAGCAGGCCAAAGACGAAGGTCCGGAGATCGCGAAGACGCTGCCGTAGGGATTTGAAATCCTTGATTCCAGATTTGCAATTTGAGAGCGCGGACGGTGCCGCGGTATCCTGCCCCGAGCGAAGTCGAATAGGCGAAGCTAACCTGGGGATTTCATTTCTGTAACTCTTATGCCGCCCTTTTCTCTTCCTTGATTGCTTCCACTTCTTCCTGCACGCCTTCGATTTCGACGCGCTCGCGTTTGATGTCCAACCGCAGGCGTCCGAAGATGCTTATGTACTGGTTGGCGATCCAGACTACGGCCAACCACGAGATCAGATATCCACGCCAGTCGTTCAGGAGCAGTTTGTATCCGGCGATGAATACGAAGAACGCCGAGACGTAGTGGCTGAAGCAGTATTCGCAGGTAAGCAGATAGAAGAATTTACGTTCAAGCAGCGTGCGGCATGTCTCACTGCGGCGCTGGCAATATTCGCGCGGCTCGCGGAAGACCTCTTCATGCGTGATCGTCCAGCTGATACATGCGACCGGAATGGCCAGCAGTAGCAGCCATATGATCTGCTCTCCCAAAGACATCATCACAATGAGTCCGTCGCGATCAGCTGCGTTGCCTCGATATAAAAGCCAATCGCATTACGCCGCTCGCGGCAATCGCGGCTCCCTTCTGCCATCTGAAGCCGGGGTGGGTAGATACTCGACGCTCGGATACTGACGAACAGGCTGCGGATAGAGCGCCATCAGGTTTAAGATATTCCGCGGCATCTTCGAGTTCACAGGCAGTCCAAGCTCCTTCGCTCTCTCAAAGGTGATCGGATAATCATGCGTCCATGTCCCTTCGGATAAAAGACGGGCCACATTGTCCGCTTGCTCGGGAGAATACCTGGCCTTGATCAGTTCATAAACGGTGTCATGCAGTTGGCCAATGGCCTTTCGCGCTTGATCGGCAAGGATGAGCGTGCGATCGTCAACCTCTTCAATCGGCTTTTCTTGCACTACGCGCAGGATCGACACTGCGGGATATTCCCCGATCTGCGGATCAATAGGACCCAAAACCGCGTGCTCGCTCATGATAATTTCGTCCGCTGCCAGCGCAATAAGTGTTCCCCCAGACATGGCATAGTGCGGAACAAAGACAGTCACTTTTCCCTGATGCTTCGCAATCGCAACCGCGATCTGTGTGGCAGCCAATACCAGTCCTCCCGGCGTATGCAATACAAGGTCAATGGGAACACTTGGTTCCGTGAGATCGACCGCACGGAGGATCTCCTCAGAGTCATTGATATCTATGTAGCGCAACACCGGGAAACCGAGAAGACTCATGGTCTCCTGCCGGTGAACCAGAAGGATTACGCGTGAACCGCGCTGCCGTTCAATGTCGGCGATCAGTCTTTGGCGGGAGACCTCCAGCCATCGGCGATTGATTACCGGCTGCAACGAGCTGAGAATCAAGTAGAACCAGAGTATGTCGATAGGGTTGATAGCAACCGCGGCCATTCCTACACTGATGCCGACCGCAAAGAACAACGTTGCAGAATGAAATTCTTTCGCCGTGAGCACATGAATGATTGACCGGTATGGGCGAGCACTCTGCTACATTCTTATCAGTGTTGCTCTACTACATAACCGACCGGAGCCAATTTCCGGGAACGGAAGAGGAGAAGCATGCGCAGCTTCTCGATAACATAGCCGCTGCCGCGCGCTGGGGAGTCGACTTCATCCAGCTTCGTGAGAAAGACCTCTCCGCCCGCGAACTCGAACTGTTGGCACTGCAAGCTGTCGCCGTGGTTCGAAGGAATAATGATTCAACAAAACTGCTGATCAATTCCCGTGCTGACATTGCCGTTGCCGCCGGTGCCGACGGCGTTCACCTTCGCAGTGCAGGCGCTGACGCCTCCGCCAGCGATGCGAGAATCATCTTCCATAAGGCGGAAAATATTAATCCTGTCATCGCGTGCTCTTGCCACTCGCTCCAAGAAGTTGCGGATGCGGAAGCCCACGGAGCGGACTTCGCCGTCTTTGGTCCGGTGTTCGGCAAGGGGACGGTACAAGGCGTTGGAATCGACGCGCTAAGAGAAATTTGTGAGCGTGAAATCGCCGCCAGTTCACGAATGCCAGTGCTGGCATTGGGCGGAGTAACAGTCGAGAATGCGATGTCATGTTTGGAAGCCGGCGCGGCGGGAATCGCCGGTATCCGATTGTTTCAATCCGGAGAGCTTGGGCAGACAATTTCCGAGCTGCGGAGATTACATCCCCAACCCACCGCAACCGCGCCCAGACGCAGACATCCTTATCAGCCGGGGTAGAACAACAATGACCTTCCACCGAAAGAAGACCTGGAACCGTTCTTGACCCCTGACAATCTCGAGCGGTATTCTCACGGGATGAATTATCAGGATCGGATAACCATTGAGCCGGGGAAACGCAGCGGGAAGCCGTGCATTCGAGGGCTTAGAATCACCGTCTACGATATCCTTGACTACCTGGCAGCGGGCATGTCGCCCGAGGATATCGTCAAGGATTTTCCAGAGCTCACGCTGGAAGATATCCGCGCTTCGCTTGCTTTTGCCGCTGATCGCGAACGCAAGCTCATGACGATTCCTGCGTGAGACTCCTCTTCGATCAAAACCTCTCTAACCGGCTCATCGATAACTTGAAAGATTGTTTTCCGGATTCGCAGCACGTGCGCACTGCGGGACTTTCACAGGCAGAGGACGAAGCTGTCTGGGAGTACGCGAGAGACAATCAACTCGTCATCATTTCTAAGGACGCCGACTTTCACCAGAGAAGCTTTCTCTATGGAGCTCCCCCCAAAGTAATCTGGGTCGACTCGGGAATTGCACTACCGCCGATATTGAAACTATCTTGCGCAATCGCCTGGACGAAATTCGCCAGTTTTCTTCAGACGATGCAGCAACATTTTTGGTCTTGTCGAATTGATGATGACTCGGTTTGTCTCTTCACTAATTCTTCGCCACTGTCGCTACGTCCACAACGCGTTGCGGTCTATCTTCTCCACGCTATCGATCCCCGACAACGCCATTGCCATCTCAAATTCATGACGCAGGATGTTCAATACTTTTGTGACACCATCCGCGCCACCGGTGGCCAGTCCATAAAACACTGGCCTGCCGATAAGCACCGCGTTCGCGCCCAAAGCCATCGCCTTCAGCACATCGGTTCCGCGACGAACACCACCATCCAAGAGAACCACCATTCGGCCTGCAACCTTGTCGGCAACACGAGGAAGCGCATCAATGGTGGCGGGCACAGTATCGAGATTACGTGCGCCATGGTTGGACACGAGTATTCCTGCGACACCACTTCGCGCCGCAATGTCCGCATCGTCCGCGTTCAAGATCCCTTTCAGCAACACCGGCAGCTTGCTTACCGACTGCAACCATTCAATGTCATTCCAAGTCAGCCTGTCAGGCAGAATGTTTGCGAAGACTTTCTTTTCGCTATCCAGCTGCGCTCTGAATTGGGTCTTCAGGCCGCGCAAGTTGGCCAAGTCAACTCCTGGAGGCAGCTGAAATTTCGCCCGCTCCTGGCGATTGCGCGCTCCTTCGATCGGCGTGTCCACCGTGACTACCAGCGCCTTGCATCCGCAGGCCTCGGCGCGAGCAACCAGATGCTCCGTGAATCCTTTGTCCTTTTGCACGTAAAGCTGGAACCAAAGCGGATGCGTTGCCGCTTTCGCCACATCTTCCACGGTAGTGCTGGACATCGTGCTCAAAACCATTGCCGTTCCTGCTTGTCCGGCGCCCTTCACCGTTGCCAACTCACCCTCAGGATGCGCAAGTTTGTGCAGCGAGGTGGGAGCTAGGATCACCGGGAACGGTAACTCTTGCCCCAGTACCCTCACCTTCGTACTCAGTTTTGTCGTGTCGCGCAGCACGCGCGGGTTCAAGCGAATCCGGTCGAATGCTTCGCGGTTCCAACGCAGAGTGATCTCGTCAGCGGCGCCGCTATTGATGTACTCCCAAGCCATATGCGACATACGCTCATGTGCGACCCCCTCAAAATCCGAGAGGCTGACGGCGCCTGCTAATGCTTGATCTGCAGGAGGCTTGCTGGAACTCGATTGCTCGGGATTTGCCGCCATAGCTTTCTGAAAGGGTAATGCCGCGGCGGTCGCGATTGCAGCTCCGCTCAGCAGCGCCTGTCGTCGAGTGGTTTTCATCCAACCTCCGGAAACTCGGCAATTATAGGCGAATGCCGGCGGTGAGCGACGGGGAAGATGTGCCCGTTTGGGACCGGCTCCAACACCATTCGACTCCCCGGCGACGTGATCGGAGACCAGTTCGAATCTCAATCTTCTGCTGGCGCATTTTAATTCCAACAAACCCTTAATGAAGTATGGTGACAACTTCGGCGCCCGCGCCATCTGAAAGACCTATGAAGAGAATCTATCGGCGACGGGTGGATTCGTCTAACATGATCTCCGTTGGATACGACCCAGTGGAAAAGGTGATGGAGATCGAGTATCCCAGTCGTGACGTCTACAGGTATTTCGACGTACCCGCGTCGGAATATGAAGGTTTTATGAGGGCGGATTCAAAAGGAACGTATCTGAATCAGCGCTTCAAGCCCGCGGGATACAAATACAAACGGATTGCCTCCTCGGCGGCATGATTCTCTGCATGAATTGGTGCTGCTACAATCCCTCGCGTGCCTACCGTATTGCGATCAGGACCATATCGGTTCTACTTTTACAGTCATGAACCGAATGAGCCACCGCATGTGCATATTGATCGCGACAATCCGTCCGCTAAATTTTGGCTCGCCCCCGTGTCGCTTGCCCGCAACTGTGGATTTAGTTCAGGTGAGTTGAATAAGATAGAATCGCTTGTTGTTGGAGGCTTGGAATGGGTACTTCGGCTCTAGCAGCTGATGAGCGCGTCGCCGACGTTAAGATCAAATCGGATGCGCTGACCGTCTTCCTCAAAGATGGACGCGTGATTTCTGTACCTCTTGCGTGGTATCCACGTCTCGCCAACGCAAAACCAAGAGAAAGAAAGAACTGGCGAATCTCCGGTGGTGGATTCGGGATTCACTGGCCGGATCTTGATGAGGATTTGAGTACTGAAGGGTTGTTACGCGGCGCACCCTCCGCGGAATTGCGAGCCGACAGGAGAAAGTGAAAACGGCTGCAATCCCCAACGAACCTAAATGAGATAGAAAAAGGAAAAGGCTCGATTGATTTCTCAATCGAGCCTTTATTAATGCCGGCAACTTGAGGCGTTTTGCGGGCGTGAGCGCAGCGGGAGCCTGCAGCCGAAATCCTGAGCGAGCGCAGCGAGTCGAAGGATCTCATGCACAAAAGGAAAAGGCCCGATTGATTTCTCAATCGGGCCCTTATTAATGCCGGCAACTACCTACTCTCCCACACAGTTTCCCGTGCAGTACAATCGGCCCAGCGGGGCTTAACTTCCGTGTTCGGGATGGGAACGGGTGGAACCCCCGCGGTAAAATCACCGACTTCGTATCGCATCTGCCGAAGAGCCATCCCCGTCCT
>JAOAPH010000048.1 GCA_025462835.1 Candidatus Angelobacter sp.
GGGTGACGTGCTTGCGCTTCAGCTCCCGATGAACCGTCGGCCAATCCGGCTCGGCGTGGCGGCGATGGCCCCGTTTGGTCCCGTGATTGGCGTAAAGCGCCGCCTCCAGGTCGCCGTCGCTCATGCCGTCCGGCAAGGGCCAACCCAGCCCGGCGCCCTCGAAACGCCTCAACGTCTCGCGCACCGTCGAGGCGGCTATGCCCAGCCGACGCGCGATTTCGCGCGTTGAAATACCAGCGGAAAACTTCAAACGAATGATCTCGCGCACATGGCGCATCGCAACTCTTTCCGCTGGCATCATCGCTCCCTTGGATTGCCAAAGGAGGGACCCTAAACAGGCCAGCGGAGGCGCTCGTCGCCATTCCAGACCCCGGGCGGCATTATTCCGTTCCGGTGGGCGGCATCATCTCGTTATGGTGGGCGGCATCATTCAGTTACGGCGGGCGACATCATCTCGTTATGATGGGCGGCTTGGACAGGAATCAGCATGTCCACCCCTCTGTGCAAATTAACTGCGCTGTGGCGGGGGGGTAATTAACCGCAGGGCCGAGACAGACTTTCAGCAATTGCACGGCAACATCTGGACCGGCGTGGTCATGAATATCGCCCTTTAGGCTTTTGCCGACGCGTCCATTGACTTTTAAAATCAGGATGTAAGGCCTAGCAGCCTTTGCAATTAATGAATGCAAATCGGGTGTATGGTTGTGCTAACTTGAATCGCAATTCAACAGTAAAGAAGAGACTTTTGGTGCCTATTTATACACCCAATCAGGATTTCATCGATCTTAACCGCACGTTCCACGAGTTGTCCGAACATGCAGGACAGAGCGATGATGTGGATTTGTCGCAGGTCTTCCGTGTCAAAAGCCAACTGACATGGGTCGATGTTCATAAAAATCCCCGCACCGTTGTTCTCTCCGAAGCTGGTTCCGGCAAAACGCAAGAGATCAGACACGTTGCAATGCGATTGCGAGCCGCAGCTAAACCTGCATTTTTTCTTCGGCTCGAACTGATTCCGGATGACTTCGACGTTGCGTTCGAGGTTGGGACAATGGAGGAATTTGAGAATTGGCTTGCCTCCGATGACGCTGGCTGGCTGCTGCTCGATTCCGTTGACGAAGCGCGGCTGAAAAGTCCGCAGGACTTTGAACGCGCGATCAGGAAGCTAGGCAGGCGCATCAATAATGCCAAAAGCCGCGTGACGATCGTGTTGACCGGACGAACTCATGCGTGGCGGCCGAAAACCGACCTCGAGTTATGCGAAAAGCACATTGGGTTTCCGCCGCAAACGAAAGCTCTAGCTGCCGAACCAATTACTGATTTGCTCCAGCCGGACCCTGACAATTCCGAAGATTTCGACGAAATCTTAGAGATCAAGGACAAGAAAGAAGATGTAAGTCCAAGGTTCAAGGTAGTCGCCTTGGACGACTTGTCTCGCAATCAGGTCGCTGCCTTTGCAGCTGCAAAGGGCGTTCAAGATGTCATTGCGCTCCAATCCGCGATTGAGCGTGCTGATGCCTGGTCCTCCACGGCTCGCCCGCAGGACTTGGACGAAGTGACTGCGATGTGGCTGGAAACGGGACGCATCGGGACGCGTCTCGAAATCATGAACAATAGCATTGATCGGCGAATATCAGAACGTGATCAAATGCGTGCCGAAACCAGACCTATAACGGATGAACGCATCCGGGAGGGCGTCATGCTTCTCGCCGCCGGAACTACTCTGGCTCAAAGTCAAATTATTCGCGTCCCGGACGGCGCTGAAAACGGTAAGGGAATTTCTCCCAAATCGGTGCTGTCCGGCTGGACAGACGTTGAAGTGTCAACACTTCTCTCTCGACCAATCTTCGATGACGCGATTTACGGGACCGTCCGGTTTCATCACAGATCGGTCCGGGAATACCTGTCGGCGCGCTGGATCGTGAAGCTTCTTGAAAGACCAACATCTCGACGGGCCATCGAAGCATTGCTGTTTAGGAAGCAGTACGGTCTGGATGTGGTGGTGCCGACCATGCGGCCCGTCCTTCCATGGCTTGCCATTTTCGACGACCGAATTCGCGAACGCGTGCGCGCAATTGCCCCTGAAGTTATCTTCGAGGGTGGGGACCCGTCTGCGCTTCCGCTGCCAACACGTCAGGAAATACTTAGCGAGGTCTGCAATAGATTGGCCAATGATCGCATCCTGCATTCAGCGACCGCATATGATGCGGTCCAACGGTTCGCACAGCCGGATATTGCAGACGATATCCAGCGACTGCTGAAGCAGTATGCGTCGAACGACGAAGTCGTTGGGTTTCTGGTACGCATGGTCTGGCTTGGTCAGTTGAAAGCGCTGTCTGTCGATGTCAAGAAAGTCGCCTTGTCGCCCACGATATCCCGATACACCAGAATATCGGCTTTCCGCGCCGTCCGAGAAGTCGGTAATGAAAGCGATCGGCAAGATGTTCGCGACGCATTCCTAAAGGAAGCTACCCGTCTAAATCGGGAATGGCTCGGAGAGCTGATAACCGATCTTGAGCCGTCTAAAGATACGATCACTTGGGTCTTGGACGCGGTCGGAAAAAGTGAAGATAAAGAACGGTACAGCGTCGATCGCCTGACCGAAGCCGTTGAGGCATTCTGTAGAGCCACATCTTTGGAACTTCTGCCCCTCTTGCTCTCGGGGATCGCGAAATTGCTCGAACAGCCCCCGTTCATTGAACGTGGATATTGTGAGGTATCGCAGCAGTTTTCTTGGCTGATGAAGATTGCAGCGCACGGAGTCGAGCGGTTGATTCAAGCACGCGATGCGCATTCAAAAGATTCCGTGAGCTTGGAAATAGTGAGAAATTTTGGTTCCCTTCGCACGTGGGGCGACGACGTTAGGGATGTTCGAATTGAATTTTCCAAGCTTATCCAAGGCTGGGAGGAACTGAACGATGCGTCGTTCTGGCACGACATCGCCACGACACGGGTGGTCGTTGCTCGCAAGAAGGGCGAACGACTTACAGACTACTGGAGTGCCCAGGTCTACGGCGCCTTCTGGCAGTTCGGATTATCCGATTTTGATCGTGTCTGCGGATGGGCTCGCTCTCGCTCTGACCAAGATGATCGCCTCGTCGCCCTCTCGCTGGCTTTCACTATCTATGTGCAGGATGGAAAGTCCCGGGAATTGCGGGCGAAGTTGAAATCAATCTGCGTCGGGAATTCGGAATTAGAAGCCCGGCTAGAGCAGCTTCTGACTCCTTCACCAGAGAACATCGAGTACAAAAAGCAAGAGCAGCGCTGGAAACGGCAGGCTGCGGCTCGCACGAAGAAGCAGGCCGAACAGTTTGAGAAGGAGAAGGCCTACGTATTGGGTCACGTTGATCTCATTCGGGACCCGAAATTCCCGCAGCCGTCCGATCTTTCGAGGCTCCAGTGGTATCTGCACCAGAAAATTCGGGAAAAAAGCAACGGTACTACCAAGTGGACCGATGGACGTTGGCGTGAGCTAATCCCAATCTTTGGTGAGCCTGTGGCCGAGGCCTACCGCGATGGCGCAATGGCATACTGGCGAAAATACAAGCCGGTTCTGCGGTCCGAAGGCGGCAGGACGGCAAATCAGACCCCGGGGAGCGTGATATTCGGTCTCAGCGGCTTAGGCATTGAATTCGGAGCAAACGCCGATCACGTGAGAAGGCTTGATGGAACTGAGGCCGAGCTTGCGTCTCGCTACGCACTGGACGAGTTAAATGGATTTCCTAATTGGTTCCAGACGCTATTCGAAGTCCACCGGGACACCGTTCGGAAGACTGTGCTGGGCGAAATCGAATGGGAACTGAAGACCGGCGAACCAGATAAGGATACAAACTACGTGTTGAGCGACATTAGTTGGTCAGGCCAATGGGCTTGGGATGATCTCGCTCCAGACCTATTTGCTTTATTGGAAGCGCAAGAGCCCAAGAATGGTGCGCATCTTCATCAGCTGCTTAAGATCATTCAAGGGTCTCAAATTTCGGATGCTCAAATCGCCCAACTGGCGAAACGCCGAATCGCATCGGTCGCTGGGGAGCGTCTTGCCGACTGGTATGCGGTTTGGGTCGGCGTTTCACCCGATTTGGCAATTCCGTCTCTGGAAAGACATTTTGCTTCGATCTCGGATGATAAAGATCGTACTGAATTCGCGATGCGGTTTATTACGAAACTTTGGGGCAGCCGGGATTCAGAGTCGTTTGGTGCTAGGTCTGCGTTTGTAACCCCGAAACACCTTTTGTCGTTGTACTTCGCTATGCACGAATACATCCGTGCATCTGATGACATCGACCGCGCAGATGGGGGCGTCTACAGCCCGGAATTGCGCGACCATGCCCAAAATGCACGCAATAGAATCCTTCAGGAGCTTATTAAGATTCCCGGGAAAGACGCATTCTTGGCGTTGCAAGCCATTGCCGAAAAGAGTCAGCAAACTCCGTCCTATGGCTATCTTGAACTTCAATGCAAACAGAAGGCCGAGCAGGACGCGGATCTTAAACCTTGGACCCCAGAAGCCGTCAAAGAATTCAACGACCGGCTCGATCGCATTCCGTCCACACATCGCGAACTTGCGGACCTCGCCGTGCTTCGGCTCCTCGATCTTAAGGACGACCTTGAAGAAGGAGACGACAGCGTGGCGGCCGTCGTGAAGAAAATCACCGAAGAGACAATGCTTCGTAACTATATCGGGCACGAACTGAGGCAAAAGGCGTCAGGGCGTTACTCGATCCCGCAAGAGGAGGAGCTTGCGGATGCCAAAAAACCGGACCTCAGATTTCATGCTATTGCAATTGATGCCCCGGTTCCTTGCGAACTCAAGATCGCCGACAAATGGACCGGGCCATCGTTATTCGAACGGCTAGAGCAGATTCCGCCTGATGCAGGTCAACGTCTATAGCCGGCATGTCGAAAATAGTTGGCGCATTGGTCAGGTGCAAACGATTTTACAAGTTTGCCGATCAGCCGCCAGAGTTCCTTCACTGTGCGTTTGGCGCCTTTGCGCAACGCAGCTTTGAGTTTCGAGAATGCCATCTCGATTGGATTGAAGTCCGGCGAATAGGCGGGAAGATAGCGGATTGTTGCGCCGACAGCGGCGATTGCTTGGCCCACCCCGTCGATTTTGTGGGTCCGCAGATTGTCCATGAATACGATGTCGCCTTTTGCCAGCGTTGGCACGAGCACCTGCTCGACATAGGCCATGAATGTGACTCCATCCATCGCACCATCGATGACATAAGGTGCTGTCAGGCCGTTGACGCGCAAGGCCGCAATGAACGTCAAGGTTTTCCAGTGGCCGTGCGGGACACTCGCGATGAGTCGCTTGCCACGCGGAGAGCGACCGGAGTGGCGGACCCTTTTGGTCGTCACCGACGTCTCATCAATAAAGACGAGCCGTTTCGCCCGCAAAGACGATTGCTCGGCTTTCAGCTCAGCGCGCGCGGCGGCGACATCAGGCCGATCCTGTTCGGCGGCGTGCAGTGTTTTTTTTGAACGTGATGCGGTGCCGCTCGTAAAACCGCCAGATCGAGGTTCTGCCGACCTTTAGTTTTTTGGCCGATGCGAGCCGTGTACCGATCTCGTCGAGTGTCAGATCAGGCTCAGCGGTCACGAGATCGAGCAGCCACCGCTCGTGCTGCTTGAGCGGCGAACGGCAGTGGCCGGTGCCGGGCTTCGCCGCGACGCTACCGGTTGTCTGCCAGCGATCCATCCAGCGGATGGTCGTCGAGGCTGCAATATCTAGCAGGCGTGCGACCTCACGGCGGCTGTCACCGGCCTCGACCAAGGCAACCACGCGAGTTCTCAAATCCGTCGAATAACCTTTTGCCATGCTCGCCCTCGCCGCTACTGATAGCGAAGACCGAATCTGATTTGTAGCTGTTAGGGAACCCCCTTGGGCAGAAACCGATTCAAACTAGCCGGAAAACGCTCTAGAGAACCAGCTTGCCGGGGATTACCTGCGCGACGTTCGCTCTGGCAGAGGTATCTTCGCTTTAGTGTACCGGGGTGAGAAGCAGACATGGGAACTGCCCGGTAGAACAAAGTCAGTAAATTTCGACGGTTTGCTCGAAGCGCTTCGCGATCATTGGAACAAGCTTGCGTCGAAATATGCGGGGGTCGATGAGATAACGATCATCGGCATCGACCTGAGCAAAAGAAACAGGTAGCGGATACAACCTTAAGATTCGACGGGTGCAGGGAGAGCGAAATCTCCTGCGCGTGGTGCAGCGCGAGACGCTGGCCATGGGGGTCTTGGGGGAGCGGGAGGCTCGCCCTAAGCGCGATTGACCGGCGCACGGTCATCCATGGTGCGGTGCAGGTGGAGAGGGAATTCTCCACATCCTGCTTGTCCGAGAGAAGCCGCAAGACCTTTTTCCGCTGAAGTTCATAAGCAACTCGAAACGTTCGATTTTCGAAAACCGTATCGAATCGGTGAAGTCCAGAGCTTGGGAGAGAAACGGGCCTTTCGGAGAATAATAAGCCGGTTCCGCCGATCGGGAGTCCAAATCTCAAACGAGAAATCGCTACTATTACTGGGCTTAGTTGCCAGCGAGTTCGCCAGGAAAATACACGGCCTAGGGCGATCTGGCGGAGCGATAGAGATTCGAATGACCTTCAGGTTATGAGCCTGACAAGCATCCGGTGCGTCAGAAATTAACGATCCCGCCCCGGCGCGGTCCACGAGCAACTATCTTGCTCAGAATTGACTGGCTTTCTTGTCTGATCGGAGCGTTGCTGTGGTGACTTGGAGCCGCTGAGGCGCGCTTCGGGGTCTTGCCCTGCCGGGTGATTTGCTCGG